>NZ_JBSGUP010000385.1:0-4600 GCF_053607985.1 Streptomyces sp. NPDC055078 | reverse complement strand
ACCGCGTCGGCCAGGGCGTCGAGGACCCGACGCACCACGATGCGGGGTGCCCACAGCCGGTACGGGTTCCGGGCGGCGGGGAGGCAGTGCGCGTACGGGGGCATGGTCTCCGCGAGCCCGGCGGCACCGGCCCGCTGCCCCGGGTCAAGGGGACCCAGGCGCCAGGTGTCCCGGCCCGTGGGATCGGTGCCCGGGTGCACGCGCGCGCCGGCGATGGCCTCAAGGCCCAGGCGGATGACGGCCCGCCAGGTCCGTACGCTGGTGTGCGGGCCGTCGTCGTCCAGCCGGGCCAGTACCCCGGCCAGCAGCCGCAGCGGCACCGGCCACACCACGACCGGGCAGGCGCGCACGCCGACTCCCATCCCGGGCAGCACCAGTTCGACGCTCTCCGGGCGCAGCGGCGTGGGCGGGTCGGCCTCCGCCAGAGGACCGCCGTCAGGGTTGAAGACCAGCATCCGGACGGCACCGCCGCTCAGGTCCGCGGTCACCGCGGCGCCCGCCCGGAGGGCAGCGGCGAGCACGCGCGCGGCCTGCGGCGTCCGGGCGGGCGCTGTCCGCGCGGGCGTGGCGCGCTGATGCGGCACGAGCGCGGGTGCGGTCGCGGCGGGCACCGCGTCCGCAGGCGCCGCGTCCTCGCGTGGCACGTCCGCAGGCACCGCGTCCTCGGGTGGCGCGGCCTTGGGCACCACGTCCGCAGGCACCACGTCCTCGGGTGGCGCGGCCGGGCCGCCGGGCACCAGCGCCAGGCGGGCGAGCAGCGCCCGCGCGGCGTCCTGGTAGGAGGCGCGTTTGCTCGCGGCACGTCCCTGCGCCTGAACCGGCCCGCCCTGGTGACGGCACGACAGGACGCACACGAACTGCGGCCGATGCGCCGGGCCGGTGGCCGAGTACTCCGGCTCGACGTCCGTGATCACGCCGGTCTGCCGCAACGAGTTCAACGCGCCGAGGGGGTCCTTGCCCGAGGGCAGCGGTTTGATCGCGGGCACCGCCTGGACCGGTGCGGCCGACCGGGGCTCATCGTCGGCGACGATCAGGGCCAGCAGCGCGCGGGCCGCCTGCTCCCGGGCCGCACCCTTGCTCAGCCCGCTCCCGGCCGAGGTGAGTTCCCGGTCCGCCGAACGGCAGGTGGCCCGGCAGGTGAACAGCGGCTGTTTGCCGCTGAACCCGGGCGAGACATCGAAGGCCAAGCCGGTGATCATTTCGATCCGCGCGAACTCCTCCAACGCGCCGACCGGATCCCTCCCGGGAAGCGGCGACCCCGCCGGCGCCCCCTGCTCCGGTTCGTCCGTGGGCTCCGGCAGCGGCAGCCCGGCCAGCCGGGCCAGGACCGCGAGAGCGGCGGAGCGCCGGGCGCGCTTCTTCGAACGCTCCGGCCCGCTGTCCGCGCACAGGGCACCGGTGCCGGGGTCGTATGTCACGTGGGACCTGACCCGTGTCGTCTCCTGGGTGGCCCCGGCGACGACGGTGTCCTCGTAGCCCGGGGCGGGCTGTCCGGCGTCTGCCGCGTGGAGGTCGAGGATCGCCGGCGCGGGCCCTCCGCAGGCGGCGAGCGTGTCGACGACGGCTCGGCGGGCCGGCTCCCACTGCGGTGCCCGCGCCTGGAAGAGCACGAGGTACAGGTCAGGCGGTTCCAGTACCCCGGCCCTGGCCCGGGCTGCGACCTCGGAGACCAGGACCGGCGCCACAGCGGTCAACGCGCACGCCTGCCGCAACTGCGCGCGGAAACCGTCCGCGGAACGTGCGGCCGGCCCGGCTCCGGACGCAGGAGCGCCGGCTGCGACCGGCTCCCATTCCACACCGTCGCCCGACTCCTGCACCACCGGCTGAACCGCACACAGATGCCCGAGCAGGCTCACCGCGGCCAGGTGCTGGGCCGCCCTGCGCTGGTCGGCGTAGGCGGCGATGCCGTGTGCGAACCCGGCGGGCGTACGCCACCCCGCCTGCGCCCCGAAACGGCCCAGGCCGGACCTGGCAGGCAGCTCGCGCACCACGAGTACCGCCTCCGCCGCCTGGGTCTGCGCGGTAAGAACGGCCGTGGCCCGCTCCGGGACCGTGGCCAGCGCCGTCCACGCGGCCGACCGCGCCGCCCGCACAACCGGGTCCGCGACCGTGCTGCCCAGCAGCAGAGCCCGCAGATCGCCCATCCGTAACCGACCCGCCCCGGCCCGCCGGGCCACCTCGCAGGCGAATTCCTCGGGGAACAGACCATCCGCGCACGCCCTGGACAGCAGACGGCTGAACTCCCGGCTGTCCAGCCGCCGGAAGACCGCCGCGTCGCCGCCACGGAGTTCGCCGCGTTCCTTGTCCTGGGTGCGCTTCCGCAGGAACTCGCCGGTCGTCAGCGGAGTGGGCCGGGTCGTCACTCTGGCGAAACCTCCTGATAGCTGAACGGCCGCACAGGCCGCCGACGTTCATACCGGACAACGCGCCGCGCACCGGCGGATCAGCCAACCTCAATCCGTGGTGATGTCGCCGAAGCCTGCCTCGATGCTCCGCATGCGCTGATCCGCCGCGCCGCCGAGGCGGGCGTGCACGGCGAAGACGAGCGCCTCGACAAGGGCTGTGGGGGCCACGATGCTGTCGAACGACCCGACGGCCTCGACCCGGGCGGGTATCACGATGTCGGCGAAGTCGGCGGCGGGCGAGAGCCAGGGATCAGTGATGAGGACGACCTTCGCCCCACCGCTGTGGGCGGCCCTGGCCAGCGCGATGGTGTCCTTCTGGTAGCGGCGGAAGTCGAACACCACACAGACGGTGCGGCGGCCTATGTCCAGCAGGAAGCCGGGATCGTTGTTGGGGTGGGGTACATGGACGGACGTCCTCGGCCGCATCAGCCTGAGGTGCAGGTCCAGGTAGGTCGCCAGGAGGTGGGAGAACCGGCCGCCGAACAGGACGATCCGGTTGGCGCTGTCGCACAGCAGCGTGACGGCCCGCTCGAACTCGTGCTCAGGCAGGCCGTGGAAGGTGTGCCGGATCACCTCACTCGCGGTGTCCGCGACCAGCGTGGAAATCTCGGAGGTCGCGGAGTCCGCGGTGATACGCGCCGGCAGGGTGAGCGGCGACGCCCTGCGGGCCTGCACCTCGGCCCGCAGAGCCCCCTGGAAGTCACGGTACTTGGCGAAGCCGATCCGGCCGATGAACCGCAGCACGGTGGGGGCGCTGATGCCGACCTTCTGCGCCAGTGCGTTGGTGGACTCCAGCCCCGCGGCGGGATAGTTGGCCAACAGCGCTCTGGAGAGCTTGAGTTCGGCCGGGGACAGGGACTCCTGCACCCCCCGGATGCGGTCGGCGACGGTCGGGGTGGCCCCCGTACCGGCCTCGTACTGCGGCGACTTGGTCATGGTTGAGATCCTCCGGGAGCACAGTTAACCACGCGGCGCCCCGCCCGGCAGTTGCCCCCGGCGGGGTCCCGGGGGGCGGCCGGCGGTGCGGCGTCCGCAGGCCGCCGGCCCTCCGCGGGTGCGGACCGAGTGGTGCTCACGACCGGCGTCGTCCGGCGGGGCCGTCCGGGACCAGAGCCGTGGCCCCACCGGTTCCCCGCTCCGGGGAGGCCATGGTGGTCGCGGCGGCGAGGTAGCCGGCCAGCAGGGCCCGGGCCACCTGCCCGACGTGTTCGTCGCCGGGGGCGAACGTGGCCGAATGCAGCCGCTCGGTCCCGCCGTGGGTGCCCACGAACATCATCAGCGACGGCAGGCGCTCGGAGAAGTACGAGAAGTCGTCGGAGCCGGCCGATCTCAGGGTGCCGTCCACATCGGCGCCCAGCGTCCGCAGCAGCGGGGCCGCCGCGCGGGCGATGCCCTCGTCGTTCTCCAGCACCGGCTCTCCGCCGGTGATCGTCACCCGGCCCACACATCCGTTCGCCCGCGCCACCAGCTCGACGACCTCCGTCAGCCGGCGCAGTGTGGCACGGCGCGCCCCGGTCTCCATGGCGCGCACCGTGCCGACGGCGACGGCGGCGTCGGGGATCACGTTCGCGGCCGTTCCCGCCGACAGTGTGGTCACGCTCAGTACGACGGAGGCCATGGGGTCGACACTGCGGCTGACCACACTCTGCAGCGCCACCACCGTGTGTGCCAGGGCCACGACCGGATCGGTGGTCTGGTGGGGGTAGGCCGCATGGCCGCCGCTGCCCTCCATGGTGATGGTGAACTCGTCGGACGAGGCGTTGACGGCCCCCTCGGTACAGGCCACGGTTCCCGTGGGCAGCAGCGGCTGCACATGCGCCGCGATGACGGCGCGGCAGTCCTCATCCGCCAGGATGCCCGATTCGCCGATCTCCAGCGCCCCGGACGGATAGGTCTCCTCGCGGGGTTGCAGCACCGCGAGGAGGGGGGCCGGACCGCCGACGCCGTCCACGGCACGGGCCAGCGCCACCAGCGCGGCCATGTGCACATCATGGCCGCAGGCGTGCATGGCGCCCGGGTGCTCCGACGCCCAGGGCAGGCCCGTCGCCTCGGTGACCGCGAGGGCGTCCAGCTCGGCGCGGACGGCCACGGCCGGACCCTGGCCGCCGACCCGCAGAACGGCACCGGTCCCGGCGACATGGCGCGCGCCCGCGCCCGAGGGCAGCGCCGCGAGCAGCCGGTCGCGGGTGGGACCC
>NZ_JBSGUP010000384.1:0-7865 GCF_053607985.1 Streptomyces sp. NPDC055078 | reverse complement strand
TCAGGGCCCCGGCCGGTCCCGGCCAGGGCCCGGTGAGCCGGTGCGGTCCGGACGCCGGTCAGCCGGGACGCCCGTGAACGCGGACGCCGGGGGACCGGCGCCTCTCGGTCAGTCCGCTATCGGCAGATACACGCGGTTGCCCGCCTCGGCGAACTCCTTGGACTTCTCCGCCATGCCTTCCTCGACCTCCTGTCGCGAACTGCCGTGCCGACGCCTGATGTCCTGCGAGATCTTCATCGAACAGAATTTCGGTCCGCACATCGAGCAGAAATGCGCGGTCTTGGCGGGCTCCGCCGGAAGCGTCTCGTCGTGGAACTCCCGTGCCGTGTCCGGGTCGAGAGCCAGATTGAACTGGTCCTCCCACCGGAACTCGAAGCGCGCGTCCGACAGCGCGTCGTCCCACTCCTGGGCTCCTGGATGCCCCTTGGCGAGGTCCGCCGCATGCGCGGCGATCTTGTAGGTGATGACACCGGTCTTCACATCGTCCCGGTTCGGCAGACCCAGATGCTCCTTGGGTGTGACGTAGCAGAGCATGGCCGTGCCCCACCAGGCGATCATCGCCGCCCCGATGCCGGAGGTGATGTGGTCGTACGCCGGGGCCACATCGGTCGTGAGCGGACCGAGCGTATAGAAGGGAGCCTCCTCGCAGATCTCCTGCTGGAGGTCGATGTTTTCCTTGATCTTGTGCATCGGGACGTGACCGGGGCCCTCGATCATCGTCTGTACCTGAAAACGCTTGGCGATCGAGTTGAGTTCCCCGAGCGTGTGCAACTCCGCGAACTGCGCTTCGTCGTTGGCGTCCGCGATCGACCCGGGCCGCAGACCGTCGCCGAGCGAGTAGGTGACGTCGTAGGCGGCGAGGATTTCGCAGAGTTCCTCGAAGTTCTCGTACAGAAACGATTCCTTGTGGTGTGCCAGGCACCAGGCCGCCATGATCGAACCGCCGCGCGAGACGATGCCGGTCTTGCGGTTGGCGGTGAGCGGGACATACCGGAGCAGCACACCGGCGTGGACCGTCATGTAGTCGACGCCCTGCTCGGCCTGTTCGACGACGGTGTCCTTGTAGATCTCCCAGGTCAGTTCCTCGGCCTTGCCGTCGACCTTCTCCAGCGCCTGGTAGAGCGGCACGGTGCCGATCGGGACGGGAGAGTTGCGCAGCACCCACTCCCGGGTGGTGTGGATATTCCGGCCGGTCGACAGGTCCATGACCGTGTCCGCGCCCCAGCGGGTCGCCCAGGTCATCTTCTCGACCTCCTCCTCGATGGAGGAGGTGACGGCGGAGTTGCCGATGTTGGCGTTGACTTTCACCAGGAACCGCTTGCCGATGATCATCGGCTCGATCTCCGGGTGGTTGACATTGGCCGGCAGCACCGCGCGGCCCGCGGCGATCTCCTCCCGTACGACCTCAGGAGAAACGTTCTCCCGGATCGCGACGTACTCCATCTCCGGGGTGACCTCGCCACGGCGGGCGTATGCGAGCTGTGTCACCGCCTGACCGCTCCGGCCCCGGCGGGGCTGGCGCGGGCGGCCGGGGAAGACCGCGTCGAGATTCCGGAGCCCGCCGCGCGGCGAGGTGTGCTTGATCCCGTCGTCCTCGGGGCGGACCGGACGGCCCGCGTACTCCTCGGTGTCACCACGGGCGACGATCCAGTTCTCCCGCAGCGGCGACAGGCCGCGGCGTACATCTGTCTCCACGGTGGGGTCGGTGTACGGGCCGGAGGTGTCGTACAGCGTCACATCCGTGCCATTGGTGAGGTGCACCTGGCGGACGGGCACCCGGAGATCGGGGCGTGAGCCCTCGACGTACCCCTTGTGCCAGCCCGGTTTGCGCTCGCCGCCCCCGGCGGTCCGGTCCACGGCAGGCGTGCGTGCATCCTGAACGGTCATAAGACCTACTCCCTACGCCGGCATTACCCGGTAACAGGTTCGGCGGTCGACGCAGCGGCTTCCGTGGATGCCCCACTGGCATGGGCCAGTCGGCTCGTACGGAGGTCAGCGCCCTCTCAGCCCGGTGCTCCGAGCTCCCGCGTGTGCAAAGGTGCCACCACGCTAGCGTCATTTCTGGCGCGCTGAACAGAGGCCCCCCGCCGTTCTTGCGATGATCGGTCGGTGACCTCATCGCCGCCCGACCCCCAGCGGGGGCCCGACGACCATCAGCCGACCGGCCCGCCACGGCAGCGAACACCCGCGTCGCAGGGCCACGCACAGGGCCACAACCACGCCCATGCCCACAGCCACAGCCCCGCCGTGCCCGTCTCCCGGCATCTGCGCAAGGTCATCGCCGCGGTGCTGATTCCTTTCGCCACCGCGGTCGTCGTGGGCCTTCTGGTGCTCTGGCCCGGTGACGCCCCCGGCCATGAGCGCACGGGCGTGGGCTTCGACCGGCAGACCGAGCAGGGCCGGGTGACCCGGGTCGAGCAGGTGGACTGCAAGGACGTCAACGCCGCTCAGGTGCCGCCGACGGGGGACACCAGCACCCCTGAGGGGCGCGAGGCGGTCAACTCCCAGCAGGGCCGTTGCGGAAAGGCGGCGATCGAGGTCACCAGCGGCAAGGACAAGGGCCGCACCTTCACCGAGATCGTGCAGCCCGATGCGTCACGCCAGCTCAAGCAGGGCCAGGGGGTGGTGGTGGCCTACGCCCCGGACGCGCCCCGCGATCTCCAGTACTCGGTGATCGATGTCGACCGTCAGTTCCCCATGGCACTGCTGGCCGGAATCTTCGCGCTGGTGGTGGTGCTGGTGGGACGGATGCGCGGGGTGATGGCGCTGATCGCGCTCGCCGCCTCGTTCGCCGTTCTGACGCTGTTCATCCTTCCGGCGATCCTGGAAGGCTCCAATCCGCTGATCGTCGCGGTGGTGGGAGCCAGCGCGATCATGCTGATCGCGCTCTATATGTGCCATGGGCTGACCGCCCGTACCTCGGTCGCGGTCCTCGGCACGCTGATCTCGCTGCTGCTGATCGGGCTGCTGGGCTCGCTCTTCATCGGCTGGGCGAGTCTGAGCGGTAACACCGACGACAACACCGGGCTGATCCACGGTCTGTACCCGGGCATCGATATGAGCGGTCTGCTGCTGGCCGGTGTCCTCATCGGCTCACTGGGAGTGCTCGACGATGTCACGGTGACACAGACCTCGGCGGTGTGGGAGCTGCGTCAGGCGAACCCGGACATGGGTCCGCGCGCGCTCTACCGCGCCGCCATCCGGATCGGCCGGGACCATATCGCCTCGGTGGTCAACACCCTTGTACTGGCCTACGCGGGCGCCGCGCTGCCCCTGCTTCTGCTGTTCTCGATCGCGCGGAGCGGCGTGGGCGCGGTCGCCAACAGCGAGCTGGTGGCGGAGGAGATCGTCCGGACCCTCATCGGATCGATCGGCCTGGTCGCCTCGGTGCCCGTGACCACCGCGCTCGCCGCGCTGGTGGTGTCCGCCGACCGCCCGGAAGGCGCCGGGGCGCGGCCCGTGGGCGAATCGCCCGCGCCGGTACGGAGCGGGGCCGCGGGCCGGATCAGGTCGGCGGGCCGGATCGGGCTGCCGGCCCGGGGAGTGATGCCCGGGCGCGGGGGCACGGGCCGCCGCCGCAGGAAGTAGTCACGGGGACGGCTCGACCCCGGCCTCACTGCGGGGCGGGGCCGAGTCGGCGTTCTCCTCGGCCCCGGCGAGAATCCCCGTCAGCGCCTTCTCAAGATCGGCCTCGAAGTCGCCGAACGCCCGCTCCTGCCCCAGCGGCACCAGCTTGTCGGTGCGGTCGAGGAAGGCGACCAGTGGTACCGCGCTCACCTGGAACAGCGCGCAGTCGTCGCCGACCTGAAGCCGGATGCCGATGTCGGAGAGATCCTCGGGGCCGGTCGGCGCGATGCGCACATCGCCGTCGCCGGTCGGCCCGATGATGCCGTCGAGCAGCAGATCACGGCCGAACGCCCAGGTCACAGGGGCGTCTCCGGGCAGATGGAAGGTCATTCGCACCGCGTAAGGATCCTCCGTCTCATACCGGAGCTCCACCGGGATCCGGAACGACAACTCCTCGGAGACAAGGAAGCTCATCAGGACCTCGGCCTGGACCGACTCGCGCATCGTGCACCCCGCAGTGAATGAAGCCTGCTGACAGCCTGCCAAAAACGGCCAGGAATGATCCCCCTGACCCTCTTGCCTTAATCGTGCTGTAAGCGCTAGAGGACTACAAGGAGTGATTTTTCAGATACTGATAGAGAAGGCGAGCGAGCTGAGCAGCCCTCCGACTCCGCTGCGTAGTTGTTCGATAGCCGGAAGCAATCGCTCCTCTTGATGGAGGGGTAGAGAAATCGCCATCGCTGCGGCACTGGATCCGGCGGTGATCGGAATGGCGGCGCAGACCGTGCCGAGCGCATACTCCTGTCGCTCGATGACCGGCTGCATCCGCTCCGTCGCGGCGAGCCGCTCCATCAGCGTGCGCCGGTCCCGTACGGAATAGGGGGTCACCGGCTGGACCGGGTGGCGGTCCAGATGGTCACGGCGTGCGGTTTCGTCGAGCTGGCTCAGCAGACACTGGCCGATGGCGTGGGCGTGGCCGGTCTCGCGGAAGTCCGCCCATTCCTCGACGGCGGGGGCGTACGGGGTGTCGGCGACGGCGAGAAGTTCGATCTCGCCCTCGCGGTAGAGCGCGAAGTAGACCGGGACTCCGATGGCGTCCCGCCAGTGCCGCAGCGACTCCTCCAGTCTGCTGCGACGATTCTGCACAGCACCGCCAAGGGCGAGCCGGCCCACGGCGCCACCGAGGACGAAGACGCCCTTCTCACGGCGCAGATAGTCCTCGTGCGTCAGCGTGCGCAGCAGGTGATAGGCGGTGGGCAGCGGAATCCCCGCTTCCCGGGCGAGTTGCTTCGCGGGCGCCCCGTGCGGGTGGGAGGCCGCAGCCTCCAGCAGCCGCAGTGCCCGCTGCACCGAAGCGATCAGCGTAGGGGCAGTGGCGTGGTCAGCTGTGGCCAAAGGTCACCCCCAGGCATGGTGACGGGCAACCCGCCCGCCCGCGGGGGCCGCCCCCGCGTGCCCGCCGCACGAAATCACCCGAGCCATCGCCTGAAGGGAAGGGACCCGGGGGATCTGGCGGCAGCTTGCCACTGTAATGCTCGTCCGGCCCGATGGGCCTGGGGTTTTGCTGTGTGTTCCCCCGGCCGGGTTAACACCGGTACCGGCAGTGGCTACCAGTCCCCCCGCGAGTTCGAGGAACTCATGAACTTCCGTACGACAAAGACGAGTCCGGCTATGAGCGCGACAAAGACCAGGACCTTGAAGAGCAGTCCGATCACAAAGCCGACGACGCTCGCGATGAGACCGCCGAACACGACAAGGGCGACGAGGGGCAGGGCCACCCACTTCACCCACCACGGCATCCCAGCGAAAATCTCCCGCACGGCCATCGTCCTACCTCTTTCTCTTGACTCACTTCGCGTTCGGTGATCCGTACCTTCGATGCTAGGCGGGCGAGGGGGGTGAATGGGGGCTCGCGAGCCCTTGAACTCCCCTGACCGAACCCCTAGGGAGCGGCGCCGCCGGGGTCCGCTTCCAGGGGGAGAAGGCGGAGCGGGCGGTGCCGGTCGCGGGCCCGAAGGTGCCGGTCGCGGGCGCGAAACTGCGGGCGGGACGGGCAGAGGGGAGGAGGACGGCGGCGGGCGGCGCGGGGGCGGGAACGCTCACTTCTCAGGGGGCGAGAAGACCACCATCACCCGCAGGTCCTCGGTGATGTGGTGGAACTTGTGCGGCACATTCGCGGGGACATAGATCACACTTCCCCGCCCCACCTGCGTGGTCTCGGTGCCCACCGTGATCGCGGCGCGTCCGCTGACGACGAAGTAGACCTCGTCCTGCCGGTGCGGCGACTGCGGGTCCAGCGCGCCCGCTTCGAGGGCGTACAGGCCGACCGACATGTTCCGCTCACGCAGGAACTGAAGGTACGCACCGTTGTTCGCGGCACGTTCCACCTCCAGTTCGTCCAGCCGGAATGCCTTCATCGTCCGTCCGCCCCTGCCGTTGTCCCGATCGCGTCTGTCACGATCAGACACATGATGAATTTCCTAGTCAAGACGCTCGCCAACGCGGCGGCCCTGGCCGTGGCCATATGGCTGGTCGGGGACATCACGCTCACCGGTGACAGTACCGGTGAGAAGGCACTGGCACTGGTCGTGGTGGCGCTGCTCTTCGGCCTGGTCAACTTTGTCGTCAAACCGGTCGTGAAGCTGCTGACGCTGCCACTGTTCATCCTCACCCTGGGGCTGATCACGCTGGTCATCAACGCCCTGATGCTGCTGCTGACCTCCTGGCTGGCCGACAAGCTCGACCTGAGCTTCCATGTCGACGGCTTCTGGACGGCCGTACTGGGCGGTCTGATCATCTCCATCGTCTCGTGGGCGCTGAACGTCGCCCTGCCCGACAAGGACTGAGCGCGGCATGAGCGGTGGTACGGACACGGTGGGCGAACCCGGCGCCCAGGGCGGCCCCACAGGTCCCGGCGCCCAGGACCCTGCGGGCATCGGCGGCGCCCAGGACCCCGCCGGCATCGGCGATGGTACGAGGGCGGTACGGGCGGGGCTGCCCGAGCCGGTGAAGCATGAGCCGCCCCTGCCGGGCCCGGTCTTCGCCGCCCACTTCCATCTGCCGGGCGAGCCGACCGGCCCGTACACCTATGGGCGCGACACCAACCCGACCTGGACCCTTCTGGAGCGGGCGATCGGGGAGCTGGAGGCACCGGGGGAGCCGGTGCAGACGGTGTCCTTCGCGTCGGGGATGGCGGCGATCTCGGCCGTTCTCTTCTCCCGGCTGCGGGCCGGGGACGCGGTGGTGCTGCCGAGCGACGGATACCAGGCGCTCCCGCTGGTACGCGCGCAGCTGGAGGCGTACGGCATCGAGGTCCGGACCGCGCCGACGGGCGGCGACGCACAGCTGTCCGCGCTGGCGGGGGCCCGGCTGCTCTGGATCGAGACGCCCTCCAACCCCGGGCTCGATGTGTGCGACGTACGGCGGCTGGTGGACGCGGCGCATGCCTCAGGGGCGCTGGTGGCTGTCGACAATACGCTCGCGACCCCGCTCGGGCAGCGTCCGCTGGAGCTGGGCGCGGACTACTCGGTGGCCAGTGACACCAAGGGGATGACCGGCCATGGCGATCTGCTGCTCGGCCATGTGACCTGCCGCGATGCCGGACTGGTCGCGGAGGTACGGGGCTGGCGCAAGATCGCCGGCGCGATTCCGGGCCCCATGGAGGCATGGCTCGCCCACCGCTCGCTGGCCACCCTGCACCTGCGGATCGAGCGCCAGTGCGCGAACGCGCTGGCGGTCGCGGGGGCGCTGGCCGGGCGCGGCGAGGTGACGGGGCTGCGCTACCCGGGGCTGCCGACGGACCCCTCGTACCCGCTCGCCGTCCGGCAGATGCGGCGGTTCGGCGGGGTGGTCTCGTTCGTGCTGCCCGACCGGGGGTGGGCGGAGAGGTTCCTGGGCGCGCTGCGGCTGGTGGACGATGCCACGAGCTTCGGCGGGGTCCGTTCGTCCGCCGAACGCCGTGGGCGCTGGGGCGGGGACGCGGTCCCTGAGGGCTTCATCCGGTTCTCCGCCGGAGCGGAGGACGCGGAGGACCTGGTGACGGATATGATGCGGGCGCTCGACGAGGCGGCGCGGTAGGGGCAACAGCCGTTCCGGGGCGCTGGATTCGGGTGCCGGGGCGCCGGATTCGAGGGCATCCCCGGGGCGGGCGGGCCGGGGATCGGGGGTACTCGGCCCGGCGTTCGGAGTGCGACGGCATGGGCAGTGCCGGGTACGGGGAGTACGAGCCGCAGGTCGGGGCAGGTTTCCTGGACTCGCGATGAGGGGGACGGGCGGCCCGAGCCTCCCCCCTCATGGCT
>NZ_JBSGUP010000383.1:0-7870 GCF_053607985.1 Streptomyces sp. NPDC055078 | reverse complement strand
GAGGGCCCCGTTCCAGACGGAACGGGGCCCTCCCGCACAGCCGATAGGCTCAGGGCCATGTCTCGAATCGACGGCCGCACCCCCGAACAGCTCCGCCCGGTCACCATCGAACGCGGATGGAGCAAGCACGCCGAGGGCTCCGTCCTCATCTCCTTCGGCGACACCAAGGTCTTCTGCACCGCCTCGGTCACCGAGGGCGTACCGCGCTGGCGCAAGGGCAGTGGCGAAGGCTGGGTCACCGCCGAGTACTCGATGCTGCCGCGCGCCACCAACACACGCGGCGACCGGGAGTCCGTACGCGGGAAGATCGGCGGCCGTACGCATGAGATCAGCCGGCTCATCGGCCGCTCACTGCGCGCCGTCATCGACTACAAGGCACTCGGCGAGACCACCATCGTCCTCGACTGCGACGTCCTCCAGGCCGATGGCGGCACCCGCACCGCCGCCATCACCGGAGCCTACGTAGCCCTCGCCGACGCCGTCGCCTGGGCCCAGACCAAGAAGCTCATCAGGGCCGGGCGCCGACCGCTCACCGGGACCGTCGCCGCCGTCTCCGTCGGCATCGTCGACGGCACCCCCCTCCTCGACCTCTGCTACGAGGAGGACGTACGCGCCGAGACCGATATGAACGTCGTCTGCACCGGCGACGGCCGCTTCGTCGAGGTCCAGGGCACCGCCGAGGCCGAGCCCTTCGACCGCAAGGAACTCAACGCCCTCCTCGACCTCGCCACCGGAGGCTGCGCCGACCTCGCCGCCCTCCAGCGCGACGCGCTCGCCCGCACCGGCCCCCCCGAACTCACCGAACCCGCCGCGCCCAACTCATAGCCGGGCAACCGGTGACGCCCCACTCGGCGTCGTAAGAACTCCGGGCGCACGGGCCGAACCGGGCGCCCGGCCGTATCCGGGAGGGACAGTCTCATGCCTGCGCGCCGCCGCATCGCACTCACGCTCGCCAGCGCCGCTCTGCTCGTGCCCATCACCGTCGGGTGCAGCGCCATCGACAAGGCACTCGACTGCGTCGAGACGGCCGACGCCATCGCCACCAGCGTCGACAAACTCACCACCGCGGTCTCCACCGCCGCCGAGGACCCCACCCAGGCACGTGAAGCCCTGGACGACATCGACAAGGAACTGAAGAGCCTCGGCGACAAGACCGACAACGCCGACCTGAACAAGGCCGTGGACGACCTCAACGCGGGTGTCGGCAACGTCCGCAAGGCGGTCGAGGGCGGCGACGCGACCCCCGACATCACGCCGGTCACCGACGCGGCCAAGGAAGTCGGCAAGGTCTGCACCCCGGGCTGACGCCCCCGGACCCGGGCCGCCTTCCCTGGCCCGGGTCCCCGGCGCCGCTGCCGGTACCTCCGCACCCGGCGTACCTCGGCGCCCGGCGGAAGCGTCACCCCGGCGGAAGCGCCACCCGCCACCCGGCGGGAGGCGCGCACCGGCCCCCGTACAGCCCCCGTACAGCCCCCGGGCAACCCACGGACGGGTCCACGGACGGGCCCACGGATAATCGGGCCATGACCCGTCTCATCCTCGCCACCCGCAACGCCGGGAAGATCACCGAACTCAGGTCCATCCTCGCCGACGCGGGCCTGCCACACGAACTCGTCGGCGCGGATGCCTACCCCGATATCCCCGACGTCAAGGAAACCGGCGTCACCTTCGCCGAGAACGCCCTGCTCAAAGCACACGCGCTCGCCAGGGCCACCGGCCTGCCCGCCGTCGCCGACGACTCCGGCCTCTGCGTCGACGTCCTCGGCGGCGCCCCCGGCATCTTCTCCGCGCGCTGGGCCGGCACCCACGGCGACGACACCGCCAACCTCAACCTGCTGCTGGCCCAGCTCTCCGACATCGCCCCCGAACACCGCGCCGCCCACTTCGCGTGCGCCGCCGCCCTCGCCCTCCCCGACGGCACCGACCGCGTGGTCGAGGGCCGCATGCCCGGCACCCTCCGCCACGCCCCCGCCGGCACCAACGGCTTCGGCTACGACCCCATCCTCCAGCCGGACGGCGAGACCCGCACCGCCGCTGAGCTGAGCCCCGACGAGAAGAACGCGATCAGCCACCGGGGGAAGGCGTTCCGGGCACTGGTGCCGGTGGTGCGGGAGCTGCTTGGGTGAGGCTCCGGAACAGCGAAAGGGCCACTCGTCGCAGTGGCCCTTCGCATGGTGCGGCCGGTGGGACTCGAACCCACACGGGATTTCTCCCACGGCGTTCTAAGCGCCGCTTGGCTGCCAGTTACAACACGGCCGCCGACCGTCTGGCCATGGTAGCGGGCAGACGGTCGGCGCTGGCGCGGGGGAGGTTTGCGCTAGGTTCGGCGTTTGCCTCCTCTGCACCAGGTGTTGGTGATCGCATGACAGTTGGGGCAGAGCAGCCGAAGGTTCTGCGGTACGTTGTCGCTCCAGTCGCCGTTGATGTGGTCGACCTCAAGGGTCATGGACCCGCCTTGCCACAACGGCCCGGTTCCACACTCGTCGCAATGCTCGGGGACTCCGATCTCCTGTAGCGCCCGACGCAGAAGGAGCGTCCTCGTTCTGCGTGTGCCGTCGTGCTTTCTCAGCATCTCTGCGGCCTTCTTCTTCGAGGTGGTCGGCGATTTACCGCGCTGGTGCCCCTGTCCCAGAAAGTGATCGGTGGAGATGCCTTCTTCCTTGGTCCACTGTCGCAGTGCGGCACGCTGACTCGTGGTGTCGGGGCGGCCGAGCCGACGGAGCGCTTCGGCGAGGGAGACCGATGCGACTACGGCTTCGCGCAGTCCGGCGCTGGCGGGCCGTGGGCCCACTTCTCGATACCTTCGTCGGCGGAAGTGGGAGACATCGATGGCGTAGTGCTCGAAACGCTTGAACAGATATCGGCGCAGGTGCCCGTAGGGCAGGGTGCCGAAGAAGGCGATGACCTCGTCGATGTCCTTGCACTTCTGCGCGGCCAGGGTCAGCCGCTCGCGTGTGTAGCGCGGGACCGAGTCCATCAGGAGCCCGCTCCGACCTGGGCCCGCCAGGGCGCTGTCGCTTTCCGGCCCTTGCCCCGGCCCCGGTAGTTGTCCGTGGTCGAATGGCAGTTGGGGCAGAGGAATCGAAGATTCTCGATGCGGTTGTCGCGCCAGTCCCCATCAATGTGGTCGACCTCAAGGGGAAGAGGACGGTCACGCCACACGGGACCGGTGCCGCAGATGGCACACCGTTCGGCGACGCCCACTGCGGTCAGTGCCCGCTTGAGCCGCTCGCCGGGTATTCGCCTGGTCCGGTCCGGTGACGGTGCGACGAGGACTGCTTCCGGTGTCCGTCGCTGCTTCTCACCGCTGCGGTTGGGCGGCCTGAAGTGCGAGGTGTCGATCCCGTACGCCTTGATCCGCCGACTGATGTGCGTGTGCTGCCCTCCGACCACCTCGATGCCCAGTCGCCGGAGCACCTCGCAGACGCTCGTCGAGGCTGCCACCACCGGTTCGAGGACTTCCCTCGTCCAGCGAACCCCTTCGCGCTCGAAGTGCCCGGTGTCTATCCCGAGCTTCCTCATGCGTTCGGCTATGTACCGCCGTGACCCGCTCTTCGGGTCTGCGCCGAGCTTGACCAGCGCCTCGGACAAGGTCCGTGATGAACCGGCCGCCTCCGCGAGGCGTTCCCGGGTGTACGGGCTCGTACCCATGATCTCTCCGTCCCGGCCGCGTATCCACGACCCGAACGGACTAACGAACCACCATCCGGACAGTCACGTCCGAAATGCGGAATGGCCTGCCCCACTTTCACCCGGAAAGTGAGGCAGGCCATTCCACGGCAACATGGTCCCCGAAGGATCAGATCCCCAGGTCCTTGATGATCTTCGCAACGTGCCCGGTCGCCTTCACGTTGTACAGCGCTCGCTCGACCTTCCCCGCCTCGTCCACCACCACCGTCGAGCGGATGACACCCGTCACGGTCTTCCCGTACAGCTTCTTCTCCCCGTACGCGCCGTACGCCTCCAGGACGGCCTTCGACGGGTCGCCGACCAGCGTGACCTTAAGGTTCTCCTTCTCGCGGAACTTCGCCAGCTTCTCCGGCTTGTCGGGGGAGACGCCGATGACGTCGTAGCCCGCTTCGGCGAGGAGGGAGAGGTTGTCGGTGAAGTCGCACGCCTGCTTGGTGCAGCCGGGGGTGAGGGCGGCGGGGTAGAAGTAGACGATGACCTTGCGGCCCTTGTGGGACGCGAGCGACACCTCGTTGCCGTCGGCGTCGGGAAGGGTGAAGTCGGGGGCGGTGTCGCCGGGCTGGAGTCGCTCGCTCATGGTTCTCCTCTGCAAGCCGTGGACAAGTGGACAGCAAGTGGACATGCCGCGCACGAGCCGTACGGGTGCCGTGCGGGTGTACGCCGACGAGCGTAATGGGGGTGCCGGGGGGTGCGGGCGCGGCAGAGCTGACAGACTGTTGGCGGATCACTACCGGAAACGACCACGGAGGCAGCGCGGTGTCGGACGCGAGGACCCCTGCGCAGATCGAGGCGGACATCGTCCGCAGGCGCGACCAGCTGGCCGAGACGCTGGACGAGATCGGGGTGCGGGTGCACCCCAGGACGGTCATCGGCGATGCGAAGGCGAAGGCGGCGGCGACGGTGGACCGGACCGCGGGGCGGGCGTTCGCCGTCGTGAACCGTACCGTCTCGGACGTACGGTCGAAGTTTGTCTCGGCCGATGGCGCACCCCGGCTGGAGCGGGTCGTTCCGGTCGCGGTGGTGGTCGTGGGCCTGGTGGGGCTGCTGGCCGTCTCTGCCCGTAAGCGCAAGGCGTGACCCGCGGGCGTACGCATCGCGCCGGGGCAGGTAGGTTCGTCGCGTGAGCGCCAACAGTCATGACCAGAACACCTCGCACGACAAGCTCCCGATCCGGATGCTGCACGACCGTGTGCTGGTGAGGACCGATATCCCGGAGGGCGAGCGGCGTTCCAGCGGCGGCATCGTCATCCCCGCCACGGCCGCGGTCGGCCGCCGGCTCGCCTGGGCCGAGGTGGTCGCCGTGGGCCAGAACGTACGGACCGTTGAGCCGGGGGACCGGGTGCTGTACGACCCGGAGGACCGGGCCGAGGTCGAGGTGCGGGGGGTGGCCTACGTGCTGATGCGGGAGCGCGATCTGCACGCGGTGGCCGCCGACCGCTTCCAGGGTTCCGAGGATTCCACGGGCCTGTATCTGTAGCCGTACGGCCGGGTCGTGGCCCGTACCGCCTCCGTCTGTGGCCCGTACCGCCCCGCCCGAGCCTCCGCGAGGCTCATCGCCCGCGCCTCCCGGCCCCCGGGGCCTCAATGCCGCCCGCCGCCGGGCTGCATCGGCACGCCCGGACCGCCACCCGGACCGCCGCCAGAACCAGCGCGTCCGTTCCCGGGACCGCCTCCACCGCCACTGTCACCGCCAACGCCGCCGTCTCCGGGACGACTGTCCCCGCGATGACCCTCGCCGGGACGGCCGTATCCGGGTCCCCCGCCCCCTGGCAGGTCCGGGTCCGGGTCCCCCCGGACGGCGTCCCCCGTAATGGGGTCGCTCACCGGGTCCGTCGGGCCGGTCGGCGCGGCGCCGGTGTCCGGACCGCCCACCGACGGGCGCGGGCTCTGCGCGGGTGACTCGCCCGGGGAGGTGGCGCCGGGCGACGCGCCCGGGGACGCGGAGTCGGTGCCGGGCCCCGGGGTCCCGCTCTCCGCCGGGGACTGACCGGGGGTCCCGGCCGGGGTGTCGCCGTCCGGCTCCGGCTCGGGCTCCTCGTCCGGCGCCCCGGGCTCAAGTTCCAGATCGAACTCCACGATCTCGGTGCCCTCCAGCGCCGCGCCCGTGAACTGCCCCCAGATCCGCGCGGGCGCCCCGCCCCCGTTGACGCGGGGCAGCCCGAGCGCCCCGTACAGCGGTTTCTGGGCGCCGGTGTCCGGGTCCTGGCCCATCACGGCGACCACGGTCGCCAGCTCGGGGGTGTAGCCCGCGAACCACGCGGCCTTGTCCTCCTCGGCGGTCCCGGTCTTGCCGGCGGCGGGACGGCCCGCCGACTGCGCCGCCGTGCCGGTGCCGGATTCGACGACGCTCTGCAGGATCGCGGTGGTCGTGTCGGCGGCCTCCCTGCTGACGGCCTGCCGGTCGTTCCGCGGCGGAAGCGGGACGCTCGCGCCGTCCTTGGTGACCTTCGCGACCAGGGTGTATCTGCCGTGGCGGCCGTGGTTCGCGAGGGTGGCGTACGCCTCCGCCATGTCGAGGACGCCGGCGGTCGCCGTGCCCAGGGCGATGGAGGGCGAGGCTTTCATGTCGGGGGTGTTCGCGGGCAGCCCCAGTTCGACGGCGGTCCTGCGGACCCGGGCGGGCCCGACGTCGACGGCCAGCTGCGCGTAGACCGCGTTCACGGACCGGTCGGTGGCCTCGGTGACGCTGATCGGGCCGTACGAGATCCCGTCCTCGTTCTCGGGGGCGTACGGCTTCCCGGGCCAGCCCTCGACGGGACGTCGGTCGGTTCCGTCGTAGACGGTCTCGGGAGTGATGGTCCGGCCGTCCTGGGTGCGGGAGCCGTTCTCGACGGCGGAGGCGAAGACGAACGGTTTGAAGGTGGAGCCGACCTGGTAGTCGCGGCGGGTGGCGTTGTTGACGTACTGCCGGGTGTAGTCGACACCGCCGTACAGGGCGACGACCCGCCCGGTGGCCGGGTCGATCGACGCGCCGCCGACCCGGACGTTGCGGTCGGCCTTGCGGCCCTCGTCCAGCTGGGACATCACCTGGTCGTCCACGGCCTCGGCGAACGCCTTCTGCTTGGCGCGCTCCAGGGTGGTGGTGATCCGGTAGCCGCCGGCGGCCAGGGTGTTCTCGTCGAGGATCCCACTGCCCGTCAGATGGTCCTCCACGGCCTGGACGATATAGCCGCGCTGCCCGGAGAGCCCCTGCGCGGGCTTGGCGCGCTGCGGTACGGAGAACGTCGTCGTGGCCCGTTCCGCCGGGCTCAGCCAGTCCTTCTTCACCATGCCGTCGAGGGTGTAGTTCCAGCGGCGGAGGGCCGCGTCCTCGTTCTCGGGGTGGGTGGTGACGTCGAAGGCGCTGGGGGCGTTGAGGAGCGAGGCGAGATACGCGCCTCTCGCGGTGTCGATGTCCTCGATGTCCCGGCCGTAGTACGCCTGGGCCGCCGCCTGGATGCCGTAGGCGTTGCGCCCGAAGTAGCTGGTGTTGAGATAGCCCTCCAGGATCTCGCTCTTGGACTGCTCACGGCTCAGCTTGATCGCGATGAAGAACTCCTTCCACTTCCGGGAGATGGTCTGCTCCTGGCCGAGGTAGTAGTTCTTGACGTACTGCTGGGTGATGGTGGAGCCGGATTGCCTGCCCTTGCCGGTGAGGGTGTTCCAGGCGGCGCGGACCATCGCCTGGGGGTCGACGGCGCGCTCCGAGTAGAAGTCGCGGTCCTCGGCGGCCAGGACAGCGTGCTGTACGGTCAGCGGGATCTGGGAGAGCGAGACGTTCTGCCGGTTGACCTCGCCGTCGCGGGCGATCTGGGAGCCGTCCTCGTAGAGGTAGACATTGGACTGGGCGACGGCGGTGGCATTGGCGGGCGGGATGTCGACGAGCGCGTATCCGGCCACGAACCCGCCGACCAGCAGCAGCGCGGCGAGCAGGACCGCGCCCAGTACCATCCGCCAGGTGGGAACGAGCCTGCGCCATCCGGCCCGCCGGGGCCGCCCGCCCCTGGCGCCGGGATCCCCGCCCGGCGCGGACGCGGTGGCGTCCCGGGGGCTCCAGCCCTGTCCCTGCGGCTCCTCGCTCATAGGCCCATAGTGCACTTTTCCGGGGAATATCCCCTGGATCCCGGCTGGTGAATGACCCTCATAAATGCGTCGCGCGGGACCACTCGGCGGGGCTAGGCTCGTGCGCTTTGGTGCCGGG
>NZ_JBSGUP010000382.1:0-7875 GCF_053607985.1 Streptomyces sp. NPDC055078 | reverse complement strand
GCCGCCCATAGGGCGGCGTCGTTACGAAAGCGTGATCCCAAGGGTTCTTGCGAATGCCCCGGAGGCTGACGCAGGGTGATGTATGCGCTTACAGGCAGCGCATACATCACTGCCGGCACCCCACGGTCGGAAAGCTCAAGGAGGAGCCCCATGCACCGCACAGCCAGAACCGCCTCGGTCGCCGTCGCGCTCGCGGCCCTGTTCGGAATCTCCGCGTGCGGCGGCTCGGGCGGCGCGGGAGCCGCCGCGGACGAGAAGCAGACGCTGACCGTCTGGGCCATGGGCACCGAGGGGGAGAAGCTCGGAGACGTCGCCGCCGCCTATCAGAAGAAGAACCCCAACATCACCGTGAAGGTGACCCCCGTGGGCTGGGACGTCGCCCACCAGAAGCTGGTCTCCGCGGCTGCCGCCGGCACCCTGCCGGATATGACGCAGATGGGCTCCACCTTCATGGGCGAGTTCGCCGAGCTGGGTGTACTGGAACCGGTGGACACCAAGGAATTCGTCAAGGACGAGTTCTTCCCCGCCGCCTGGGAGGGCAATGTCGTCGACGGCGAGGTCTACGGCGTCCCCTGGTACGTCGACGCCCGCGTCCTCTACTACCGCACCGACCTCGCCCAGCGGGCCGGGGTCACCAAGGCGCCCACCACCTGGGCCGAGATGTCGGCCCTCGCGAGCGCCTACCAGGACAAGGCGAAGACCAAGTGGGGCATCTCCCTCCAGCCCTACAACCTCGACGCCTGGCAGAACTGGCTGCCGTTCCTCTACTCGGCCGGCGGCGAACTGATCAAGGACGGCAAGCCTGCCCTGGACAGCGAGGCCGCGGTCACCGCCCTCAAGGAGTACGCCTCCTACTTCGACAAGGGCCTTTCCAAGAAGAGCGTCCAGCCGGGCTACGACGTCATCAAGGACTTCGGCAACGGCAGTGTGCCGATGTTCCAGTCCGGTCCCTGGCAGACCACCAACATCGCCGAGAACCAGCCTCAGCTGAAGGGCAAGTGGGCCGTGGCCCCCCTCCCCGCGGGCGCCTCATCCACTTCCTGGGCCGGCGGCTCCAGTCTGGTGATCTCCAAGGACAGTGAGCACAAGGCCGCTGCCCGTGCATTCATCAAGTACCTCACCAGCGCCGAGAACCAGGCCGACTGGTACGTCCGCACCACCGACCTCCCCGCCAACAAGGCCGCCTGGGAGCAGGGCAAACTCGCCTCGGACCCGAACATGAAGGTCTTCCGCGCCCAGATGGAGAGCGCCAAGGCCGTCCCGGCGCTGCCCAAGTGGGCCGAGATCGGCTCCAGGATCGACGCGGCTATCGAGTCGGTGACCCAGGGCAAGGCCAGCCCGGAGAAGGCCGCGAAGAAGATGCAGTCCGAGACCGCCGGCCTGGTGGACTAGTGCCGTGAGCACCCTCACCGAAGTGGTCGGCAAGGACGGGCGCGATCCGGCCGGGGCGGCCGGACCGACCCCGTCCGGGCCGGGGCCGCGCAAACGCCGGGCCGGCGTGCAGAACCTCGCCGGCTGGCTCTTCTCCACCCCCTTCCTGGTGCTGTTCGCGGTCTTCATGGCACTGCCGATCATCGCCACCCTGGTGATGAGCTTCACCGACTTCGGGCTGCGCAACGTCACCGACCCCTTCTCGGCGGAGTTCATCGGATTCGAGAACTACACCAAGCTCTTCGACGACGAGAAGTTCCTCAAAGCGCTGTTCAACACGGCGTACTTCGTGGTCGTGGGCGTGCCGCTGACGATCGGTGCGGGACTGGTGGTCGCCGTTCTGCTGAACAACGGCATCGGCCGGATGCGCACCTTCTTCCGGATCGGCTTCTACGCCCCCGTCGTCACCAGCATCGTCGCCATCGCCGTCGTCTGGCGGTTCGTCCTGGACCCGGCCGACGGACTGGTCGCGGGTGTCGCCGCCGAACTGGGTCTCACCTCCCCCGACTTCCTCGGCTCCGAGACTCTCGCCATGCCCTCGCTGATCGCGATGGCGGTCTGGCGGAACCTCGGCACGGTCATGGTCCTGTTCATCGCGGGACTCCAGGCCATCCCGAACGAGGTCCGTGAAGCGGCCCGTCTCGACGGGGCGGGCGCGTGGCACGAGTTCCGCTCCATCACCGTCCCGCTGCTGCGGCCGACGATTCTGTACGCCACCGTCATCACCACCATCGGCTACCTCAATGTCTTCGAGGAACCGTTCGTGATGACGAACGGCGGCCCGTCCAACAGCACCCTGACGGTCTCGCTCAATATGTACCGGGAGGGCTTCAACTTCTTCCATATGGGCTACGCGAGTGCCATGGCGTATGTGCTGTTCGTCGTGATCATGGGCGTCACCGTGCTCCAGCTCCGTCTGCTGAAGGACAACACCACATGAGCGCCGCACGACTGAAGAAGCCCGGGGCCTATCTGCTGCTCGGCGTGGGACTGGTCCTGATGGCCACCCCCTTCCTGTGGATGGCGCTGTCCGCCTTCAAGACCAAGCCCGAACTGGCCGCCAGCCCCCCGGTGTGGATCCCCACCGAATGGACGCTGGCGAACTTCCGCGAGCTGCTGGACCTGCTCGACCTTCCGGCGTACTTCCTCAACTCCACGATCGTCGCCACCCTGGTCACCGTCTCCAACCTGCTGTTCTGCTCGATGCTCGGCTACGCGCTGGCCAAACTGAACTTCGCCGGGCGCGGCAAGGTCTTCGGCCTGGTGCTGGGTGCGCTGATGGTGCCCGGCAACCTGATGCTGCTGCCGCTGTTCGTGCTGATGAGCAAGATGCAGCTGATCGACTCGTACGCGGGCCTCGTCCTGCCGTTCGCCGCCGGGGCCTTCGGGGTCTTCCTGATGCGCCAGTTCATGCTGTCCGTCCCGGACGAACTGCTGGAGGCCGCCCGGCTGGACGGCGCCGGAGAGTGGTACATCTTCTGGCGGATCGTGATGCCGCTGGTGAAACCGGCACTCGCGACGCTGGCGATCCTCACCTTCCTCCAGTCGTGGAACAACTTCGTCTGGCCGCTGATCTCGACCAATGATCCGGACAAATACACCCTGCCCGTGGCGCTGGCGACCTTCGCCACCGACCCCAACCGGGCCAATGGCGCCAATGGCGTCCTGATGGCCGGTTCCTTTCTGGTGGTCCTGCCGGTGCTGCTCGTCTTCGCCGTCCTTCAGCGGCACTTCACCCAGGGCATCGCCACCGCCGGTCTCAAATAGGCCCAGGCCCCCGCGCCCGCGGCCCCGCCCCGCCTACTTCACTCGCACCCACTCACCCAGCCCCACCCCGTCCCGGCCACCGGCCACCCGGCTGCCGGGGCCACCGCCGAGCCGGCCGGTGCGCGCTCTCCTTCCCGCCGGGCCCGGCGGCTCCACATCACTGCTGTCATACCGCCACCCCTCGATGAAAAGGTTTGTACTGATATGAGCGAGAAGTCCGCCGCCTATGTCGACTGGGAGTCCCGGATCGGCAAGCCCAGCGACGACCGGCTCACCGGAGCCGGTGAACTGCCCGCGCCCGGCGGGCTCTTCGCCGAGGACGGCACCGGCCATGTCCTGCTGAGCTGGGAACCGGTCGACGGAGCGCTCGGCTATCTGGTCCACCGCGCCGATTCCGCCGAGGGGCCCTTCGAGCCGCTGGACCACCTCGGCGGCGATGTCCTGGCCGTACCGCACCCTCCGTACGCCGACACCCTGGCCGAACCGGGGCGCGGCTACTTCTACAAGGTCGCCACCTGGTCCGACGACGGCGCCGGTGAACTTTCCGCATCCGTTCCCGGGTCCGCGCGGGCGATGGGCGCCCGGCCCGCCGAGGTCACGGTCGCCGTCGACGCCTCCGCCGCCACCACCGAACTCCCCGGTGTGTGGAACAGGATGATCGGCGCCGAGCACCTCTCCCTGCTGATCTGGGACAAGCCGGGCGCCGGCGGGTCCGATGTCGCCGCCGAGTACGCCAGGGCGCTGGGGATCGTCCGCGACGAGATCGGGGTCCGCACGGTCCGCGCCCACGGCACCTTCCTGCCCGAGACCGTCTCCGTCCGGCCCGACGGCACCTTCGACTTCGCCGGACTGGACCAGGTCTACGACCGCTTTCTGGCCACCGGCCTCAAGCCCGTCGTCGAACTCTCCTTCATGCCCAGGGAACTCGCCGCCGACCCCGAGTACACCGTCTTCGACTACAAGGGGCAGGCGTCCATCCCGCGCGACTGGGACCGCTGGGGCGATCTCTGCCGCGAGCTGACCGTCCATCTCCAGGACCGGTACGGCAAGGACGAGGTGGCGGGCTGGGAGTTCGAAGTATGGAACGAGGCCAATCTCGAAGTCTTCTGGAACGGCACCCAGGACGACTATCACCGGCTCTACGAGACCGCCGTACGCGCGGTCAAGGGCGTCGACGAGCGGATCAGGGTCGGCGGCCCCTCCTCGGCGGCGGCCGGCTGGGTCGGCGCGCTGCTGGAGCACTGCCGCACCCATGATGTCCCGGTCGACTTCGTCTCCACCCACACCTACGGCAACGCTCCCCTCGACTTCCGTCCGATGACCCGTGCCTTCGCCGAGTCGACGGGCCGCCCGGAGCCGGAGATCCTGTGGACCGAGTGGGGCGTCACCCCCACCCACTTCCACCGGGTCAGCGACTCCGTCTTCGCGGCGCCCTTCGTGCTGCGCGGGATGAAGAGCGCGCTCGCCTCCACCGACGCCCTCGCCTACTGGGTCGCCTCCGACCAGTTCGAAGAGCTGGGGTGGCCGCCCAAGCTCTTCCACGGCGGCTTCGGTCTGCTGACCGTCGGCAATCTGCGCAAGCCCCGCTTCTGGGCGCTCTATCTGCTGTCCCGGCTCGCGGGAGGGCGCATCCCCGCCACCGTCACCGGAGACGGCGCCGACGCCCTGATCGAATCCATCGCCACCCGGGCCGAGGACGGCTCCACCCTCGATGTCCTCGTCTGGAACGGCACGCTCGACCAGTCCAAGATCGACAGCTCGGCGGCCCTCGACCGCACCACCACCCTGAGCCTGTCCGGTCTGGAGCCCGGCGCGTCCTACTCGGTGCGCTCGCGGCGCGTCGACGAGCGGCACGCCAACATCCAGTCGGTGTGGAATGAACTCGGCGGCGGCGCATGGCCGGACGAGCAGCAGTGGGAGAAGCTGCGCGCGGCCGACCACCTGCCCGAGGACGCCCTCGGGCAACTGGTCGCGGACGCCGACGGCACCGCATCCCTGAGCATCGACCTGCCGAACCCGGGCATCCGCTACCTGCGGCTCGCCCGCGGCTGACCCGGCCACCCGGGCCGGACCCGGGCTCGCCCGACCCCACCCCGAGGTCCGCCGCGCCGGACCCGCCGGGACAGGAGCCCGAGTCCCGCCGGACCCCCCGGCACGGGACCCCGCCGCGCCGGGCCCCGAGCCCCAACGGCCCGGCCGGCCTCCCCGTCCCCTCCATCCGCGAACTGTCCGCACCGGGCCCGGGGGCCATAGGCATCCGATCGCCGACGGCCCCCGGACCCGGACCGTCTCCGCAACCCCGCATCCACCACCGGGAGCTGGAATCACATGGACCGTCTCGACCGCCGTACGATCCTCACCGCCGCGGGGGCAGGGGCCGCCGCCCTGTCCGTCCCGGCGCTCGCCGCGCCCGCCGCCTCCGCCGCCTCCGCCGCACCGAACGCCGCCGATGCCCTTACCACGGCTGCCGCCCGGGCCGCCCGCGCCACCCCGGGCGCCGAAAGTGTTCATACTCTAGAAACACCGCTGCTGCGGAAGTGGTTCCGCGATACCCATCACTCGATCGAGGTACTGACGACCGATTTCGGCCTCACCGCCGACAAGGCCGACATCAGCGGCCCCGGTCGGCCCGTACCCTCCCGGAACACCTCGCCCACCAATATCGGCTGCGGTCTGTGGTCGACCGTGGCCGCCGCGGGTCTCGGCGTGATCGGCCGCAACGCGATGCACGACCGCCTCGACCGTATGCTCACCGCGATCGAGAAACTCGAACGCCACCACGGCTTCTGGCTCAACTGGTACGACGCGTACGACGGATCCGTCCTCACCACCTGGCCGGAGAACGGCACCCCCGTCCGCCCGTTCCTCTCCTCCGTCGACAACGCCTGGCTCGTCACCGGGCTGCGCATCGCGGCCGACGCGGCCCCGAAGCTGCACCGCCGGATCGCCCGTGTCCTGGCCGGCGCCGACTGGTCGTACTTCTACACGCCGTACGACCCGGCCGACCCGGTCAAGGGCCCCGGCCAGCTCCGCGGCGGCTTCTGGACGGACACCGGTGAACCGACGGGCCACCACTACGGCGCGCTGAACACGGAGCCGCGCATGGCCAGCTACCTCGGTATCGCCGACGGTTCGATCCCCCCGGACCACTACTGGCATCTGCTGCGCACCATGCTGCCCGAGCACGAGCAGGAGCAGCTGCCGGGAGGCTCGTATGTCACCGTTGACGGCATACGTGTCTGGAACGGCCACTACACCTATCGCGGCCGCAAGCTCGTCCCCGCCTGGGGCGGATCGATGTTCGAGGCGCTGATGGTGCCCCTGTTCGTGCCCGAGCCCGAGTGGGCCCGCCGCTCCTGGGGCCGTACCCACCAGCGGTTCGTCCGCTCCCAGATCGAGCACGGGATTCTGGAGGAGAAGTACGGCTACTGGGGCTTCTCCCCGGCCAACATCCCCGAGGGCGGCTACCGGGAGTACGGCGTCGACGCGATCGGTATGCAGGTGGAGGGCTATCAGTCCAGCGGCGTCGTCACCCCGCACGCGGCCTTCCTCGCGCTCCCGTACGCCCGCAGGGAGGCCATCGCCAACCTCAAGGCCATCGCCCGCGACTTCGGCGCCTACCACGACGGCTTCGGATTCCGTGACTCCGTCAATGTCCGTACGGGCAGGGTCAGCGACTACGTCCTCGCCCTCGACCAGGGCATGATCGCCGCCGCGCTCGCTCAGGAACTGCGCCCGGGGCTGCTGCAACGGCCGTTCCGCTCGGGCGGATTCGTCTCACGGGTCCGGCCACTGCTGGCGAAGGAGCGTTTCAGCATCTGAACGGACGCGCGCCCCGGCCGCCCCCGGCTCCGGTCTTCCCCGGCTCCGGTCTTTCCCGCACCCGCGCGTCCGGGGGAGCCGGGGCACCCGGAGCCGTACGGTCCGCGGCCGGGACACAGGAGCCCGCGCACCGGCGCGGTCCCGGCGCGGATCGAACGGCACCCGCGCGGATCAGTGACACCCCGCGCTCTGCCGTGCCCCGGTCCTCCGTGCCCCGGTCTGCCCTGCCTCCGTCTGCCGTGCCCCGGTCTGCTCTGCCCCGGTCCGCCCGTAGCCCGGGGCTGTCCTGCCGGGCACGGCGGACAGGGCGCGGCCCTCCAGCAGTTCCACGCCCAGCGGAGTGACGGCGTGGCGGATCGTGTTGCGTACGCGCAGACTGCGGATCAGTCCCGCGTCCCGCAGCACCGCCGCGTGCTCGCTCGCCGACGCGGGCGAGATGTCCAGGCGCCGCGCGATCTCATTGCCCGTGGTGTTCTCCGCCTCCGCGATCATGGAGAGGGTCGCGGCCCGGGTCCGGCCCAGCAGCCGGGCCAGGGTGTCGGCGCCCGCCGTGGACGTGGACCGCTCCAGGGAGCCGAGGCCCCGTTGCACCGGATACACCAACACGGGTGACAGGGCGGTGTCCCGTAGCGTGATGGGTCCCTCACGGCAGAAGTACGACGGCACCAGCCGCAGTCCGCGCCCCTGCAGAAACAGATCGGCGTCCACCGGATAGACGATCCGCAGCACGGGCGCCTCCCAGCGCACCGTCGGATGCAGGCTGCCGAGCAACTCATCGGTACCGCCCGCCAGGAACGCCCGGGCACGGATGGCGCGCTCGGCGTCCACCGCTGCCTTGATCTGGGGCCAGTACGG
>NZ_JBSGUP010000381.1:0-7895 GCF_053607985.1 Streptomyces sp. NPDC055078 | reverse complement strand
GGTCCCGGGTACGGACCGAAATCCGGCCACCGCTCCGGCCCGGAGTCGTAGAGTCGGAGGCATGGATACCGAAGGGACCGTTCGGGTCGACGCGTGGATCTGGTCCGTCCGGCTGACCAAGACCCGCTCCCAGGCCGCCTCCGCCTGCCGCGCCGGCCACGTCCGCGTCAACGGCGAGCGCGTCAAACCTGCCCACGCCCTGCGCGTCGGCGATCAGCTCCGCCTCTTCCACGCGGGCCGCGAACGCCTGGTCACCGTCTCCGGCATCCTCCGCAAGCGGGTCGGCGCCCCCGTCGCCGTCCAGGCATACGTGGACAACAGCCCCCCGCCCCCGCCCAGGGAGTTCACCGCCCCGGTGGCCATCCGCGACCGAGGCACAGGCCGCCCGACCAAGCGCGACCGCCGCGAACTGGAACGCCTCCAGGGCCCGCCGAAGCCGTAGTAGCGCCGTACGCCGCCGTTGTCCGTGGAGTGTTCTCGTACGGGAAGATCGCGGCCGCCGACACCCGCGCGCCCATGGCGGTCATTTCGGCGATCGCCCGGTCCCGGCTGCCACAGAGGCACTGCCCGCGCCCGCCCTCCGGCCGGGTCCGGTGGTGTCAGGTGACGAGGAGGGTGGCCAGGGCTGGGCCGAAGGCGCCGCCGAGTTGGTAGGAGAGGGCGGTCAGGGCGAGGGTTGCCCCCCGGTGGGGGGCGGGTGCGGCTTGGGTGGCCCGTACGGTGCACCAGGCCATGGCCGCTGTGGCGGCGAATATCGCGATGGCGATGCTCGCGGTGTGCGCGACCGGCCAGGACAGGGTGAGCGGCAGGGCGGCGGCCAGGGTTCCGGCGGTGCCGAGGACGGTGGCGGTGATGGCGGGGGAGAGCCGGGCGGCCCGTCTGGTGAAGAGGAGCGAGGCGGTTGAGCCCCCGGCGAGTGCGATGAGTGTCGCGGTGCCGACGTGGGTGGCCGACCAGTGCAGTTCCAGTTGCCGGGGCACTGTGTAGAGGAGCGTGAAGTAGGACGTCGACAGTGCGCAGGCGGCCACGGCCGCCGCCCGGAAGGTGCGTGAGCCGAGAACCGGCCGGGGGACGAAGCCGTCGGGGCGCCGGCGGATGTGGGCGGCCAGGAGGAGGCCCGCCACTGCCGCCGCGATGAGTGCGTACTGGGGGAAGCGGGGGAGCAGGACCAGTGCGCTGACGACGGCTGTCACCAGGGCGATGCCCGGGCCGTCGGTGCGGGCCTTGTGCCCGGGTGCCGGGAGGTCGCGGGTGTGGCGCAGCACGGAGGGGATGGCGAGCAGGGCGGGCAGCGAGAGACACATCGGCAGGCGCCAGGTGGCCTCGGACAGGGCGGAGCCGGCCAGCGGGCCGAACGCGCCGACCAGCCCGACGCCCGCGGTGACGGTGCCGGTCCGGGCGGCGGTGCCCGCCAGGGCGAGGGCGATGGTGGCCAGGCCCCCGCCGCCGGCGGCCTGTGCGGCGCGGCCCGCCAGCAGGACGGGCAGGGTGGGCGCGAGGGCCGCCAGGAGGGTGCCGAGCAGGACGAGCGCCGCGTTCGACGCGATGGCGGCGCGGTGGCCGCGGGCGCCGATCAGCGCTGCGGTGAGGGGGGCGCCGAGGACGGCGCCCCAGCCGAACGCGGTACCGATCCAGGTGGCGTCGGCGGTGGAGACGCTCAGGCTCTGCGCCACCTCGGGGATGACCGTGGTGGCGGTGTTCGCGCTGAGTGAGCTGGGGGTGGCGAGGAGGGCGAGGACCAGGACGGGCGCGTATCCGCTGCGGGACGTCAGAGTGACCATTCAGCCAAAGTACACCGACTAGTGCAATATTTGCACTACATGGTTTACATTGAGTGGACGTCAACGAGAGAAGCGATAAGGAAACGAGGGGACCCGGCATGAACCAGCTCAATGTCCTTGCCCTGTCGGGCAGTCTGCGCTCGGGGTCGCACAACACCGCACTGCTGCGCGCCGCGCGCAAGCTGAACCCCGGCGGGATGGTCATCGGCATCGACTCCGGTCTGGGCGGGCTGCCGCTGTACAGCCAGGACCTGGACACCGGGACGCCACCCGAGCCGGTCGCCGCCCTGCGATCGCGTATCGCCGCCGCCGACGCCCTGCTGATCGCCACCCCCGAGCACAACGCCTCGGTCCCCGCCGCCCTGAAGAACGCCATCGACTGGGTCAGTACGGCGCCCGGCGCCCTGCTGGACGGCAAGCCCGTGGCCATCGCGGGAGCCTCCCCCGGCCCCTTCGGTTCCGTACGCGCCCAACTGGCCCTGCGCCAGATCCTCGTGTCCGTCGGCGCGGACGTCCTGGCGAAACCCGAGGTGACGGTGTTCCGCTGCGACACGCGCTTCGACGCGAACGGCGCTCTCGCCGACGCCCACTCCGCGGAACTGCTCGTCGCCCTGCTCGGCGCGCTGGCCCACCGGGCGAGGACGTATGCGTAGCCGGGGGGTGAGGGTGCTTGCGCAGGCGGGCGAGGTTGCTCACGCAGCCGGGTGAGGGCGTGTACGCAGCCGGGCCGGGACGCGTGCACAGCCGGGCCGGGACGTATGCGCAGCCGGGCCAGGACGCGTACGTACCCGGGCCAGGACGCGTACGTACCCGGGCCGGGACGCGTGCGTAAGCTGCCCGGGGCGGTTTCCGCCGGGGCACCGACCCCGAGAAGAACCGGCGCATCGACCCGCGAGGAAAGGTACGGACGTCCATGACTGGTCGCGAGCCGCCGTCGCACGGCAGGCCCGAGAAGCGGCGGGCGATCACGCAGGCCGCCCGCGAGGTGTTCGGGCGCGACGGCTACAGCCGTGCCAGCGTCGACGCCATCGCCGCCGCCGCCGGCGTCTCGAAGCGGACGATCTACAACCACTTCGACCACAAGGAGGAGTTGTTCCAGACGGTCGCCCTGGAAGGGGCGCACGACGTCACCGCCGCGATCGAGCAGATCATGGACCGTCATCTGCGCAAGATCGTGGATCTGGAACAGGATCTGACCGACTTCTCCCTCGATCGCGTCACGGCGGTCACCGCCTTCCCCGACCACTTCGCCCTGGTCCGCGCGATCGAGGCCGAGGCGGCCAGGATCCCCACTCCGGTGCTCAAGGCATGGATCGAAGCGGGACCGCAGACGGCGCACCTCCGCCTCGCCCCCTACCTCCGCGCGATCGCCGACCGGGGCCTCCTCCGTATCGCCGACGCGGAACAGGCAGCCGCCCACCTCACCCTTCTGACCATCACCGACGTCAACCAGCAGACCTTCTACGGCGCGGTCCCGCTCCCTCCGGAACGGGTCACCGACATCGTCACCGCCGGAGTCCGCGCCTTCCTCCGCTGCTACGCGCCCGCGCCGGACTGACGGCTCGCGCAGCTCGCGCGCCGGACAGCTCGCGCGCCGGACCGGCAGTTCGCGCACCACGGCGTGCGGTCGGGCCGGCATCTGGGGGCATTCGATAATGATGTTATTGTTATTGAACTCGCACTCCCAGAGAGGACCCGCATATGTTCATCGGCGCCAACGGCATCCGCCTCCACGTCAGCGACACCGGCAGCGGTGAGCCGGTCGTCTTCCTGCACGGCGGCAGCATGGACTCGACCATGTGGAAGCCGCAGATCGAGCACTTCGCGGCCGGCTACCGCTGTCTGGCGTGGGACGCCCGCAGCCACGGGAAGTCCGACACCACACTCGGCCCCCACACCTACGAGATGTTCAGCCGGGATCTGTACGACCTGATGGAGTCGCTCGTCCTGGACCGGGCGCATATCGTCGGCCTCTCCATGGGCGGCATGATCGCGATGCAGTTCGCGACGGACCACCCCGACCGCGTCAGCACGCTGTCCCTGATGTGCACCCTGGCCAGGGCCGGTGACGCGCGCCCGGAGTTCATCGACGAGGTCGCCGCGATGGCGGACAACCCCACCGACACCATGGGACTGGAGGCCCTGAACGGTGTGGTGTCCCCCGTCACGCTCAGGGAACGGCCGGAGCTGCTCACCGAGGTGTACGAGCAGCATCTCCGCGCCGACCCGGGCATGGCCGAACGGCTGCTGCCCGCGTTCCGCCGGCTCGATCTCACCGACCGGCTGAGCCGGCTCACCGTGCCGACCGTGGTGCTGTGCGGCGAACACGACGAACTCTTCACCCCGCTGGCGGCCCACCAGCACATCGCCGACACCGTCCCCGGGGCGAAGCTGTTCGTCGTCCCCGACGCCGCCCATGTCGCCAACATGGAGAACCCGGCGTTCGTCAACGACGTTCTCGCCCGGCACTTCGCCACCTCCCCGTAACCCGGCCCTTCGCCACCTCTCCGTAACCCGGCCCTTCGCCACCTCTCCGTAACAGGGCCCCGGCAACTCCGTTCCCGACGACACAGCGAAGAGATGACCACGATGGAAACCCAGCGCAAGGTGCTCACCACGATCTCCGAAGCGGCGGCAGCGGTCGGCGTACGGGTGTGGCTGCACGCCGTCGACATCGACAGCGGGCGCTCACTGAGCATCGACGGTGACGCCCCCGTCGTCACCGCCTCCGTGTTCAAGGTGCCGGTGGCCGTCGAACTGGCCCGGCAGGCCGCCGCCGGTGAGGTGGATCTCGCCGAGCGGATCACCGTCTCGCCCGAGGGCGCGGCCCCGTCGCCGTACGGACTCGCCACCTTCCGCCACGAGTCGACCCTGTCCCTGCACGACCTGGCGATGCTGATGATCGGCATCAGCGACAACGTCGCCACCGACCTGGTGATGGACCGGACCGGCAGGGAGCCGATCGCGAAGCTGCTGGCCGGTCTCGGTCTCCAGCACACCGCCGTGCCTCAGAACTGCGCGGAACTCCTGGCCGACATCTGCGAGGACCTCGGCATCGTCTACGAGGACGACGAACGCGCGCTCGCCGCCCTCCCCCTGGAGAAGGTGATGGGAATCCGCGCGCTGAAGCCGGAGCACACCTGCCGGACCACGGCGGCGGAGATGACCCGGCTCCTTTCCCTGGTGTGGCAGGACAAGGCGGCGCCGCCGCAGGCGTGTGCGGACGTACGGAACTGGATGGGGCGCCAGGTGTGGCCCCACCGGCTGCGCTCCGGGTTCACCGGCGACGGCATCCGGGTGTCCGGCAAGACCGGCACCCTGCCGAGCGTGCGCAACGAGGTGGGCGTCGTCGAGTACCCCGACGGCGGGCGGTACGCGGTGGGCGTGTTCACCCAGTCGACCGACATCCGGTCGCAGGTGCCCGCGCGAGACGCCTTCATCGGCTTCGCGGCGGCGCGTGCGGTGGAGTGGCTGCGAAGCCGAGAGCTGGCCGCCGAGCGCTGAGGCGCTGATCCCGCCGGAGTCTGCCGGATTCTGCCCGCCGCCGGATTTTGCCTATCGGTACGGCGACCGTAACGTCGTCGCCGAACCGGCAGTACCCGGCTGTCCTGTCCTGCCCTGCCCACCGACCGGTCGTGAGACGGAGTACGACGATGCGGCACACCCGTACGGAGTCCAGGGAGCACAACCGTGCCGCCCTGCTCGCCTCGGCACGCCGATTGGTGGCCGACGAGGGCACCGGTGTGTCACTGAGCGCGATCGCCCGTGGGGCCGACCTCACCACCGGCGCCGTCTACTCGATCTTCGGCAGCAAGAGCAATCTGCTCGTCGCCGTCCTGGCGGATCAGTTCGACGCCGCGCTCGCCCGGATCGACACCCTGATCGGCACGGACGGCGGCCTCGTGGACACACTCCGCGTCTACAGCCGGGGCTGGCTGGCCAGTGCATCCGGGGAGAGCGTCGAGCAGTACCGGATCGAGCTGCACACCGTACTGCTGGCCACCGAGGACGCCGATGTCCGCGAACAGATGCTCCAGTTGAAGAATCATGAACTGGAACGGCTGACCGAGCTGCTGACGGACCGGATCGTCTCCCCCGCCGAGCCCGCAACCCCCGCAGCCGCCGACGTCCCAGCAGCCCCCGCCGTCCCCGAGCGTCGCACCAGCCGGTACGAAGCCGAGAGGATCGCCATCGCCCTGCGGGCCCTGCTCCACGGGTTCGCGCTCCAGCGCGTCTACGACACCGGGAACAGCGCGGACGACATCGTGGGCGCGGCCTGCGCGGCCCTCGCCCATCTCATCGCCCCCGAGATCCCGGAGGCACCTGAGGCAACGGAGGCGACGGACGCGCCCGAGGCACCGGACGCCCCCGACGCGGGCCGCGCCTGAGGCTCCTTCCGTGGCCGGCCCCGGCGAGACACGGGTCACACGCGTCCATGTCACAGGGCGCCGGGCCACCTCGTCTCAGGGGGTGAAGCCGCTGATGGCCGGTGACGGCCGCCGCGGCCCCTGCTGAGGACCACGGAGGAGCACACCATGGACGCGCGACTCAACTACTTCGCCAGCCCGGTGGCCGGCCAAGCCTTCAAGCACTTCATGTCGGCGGGCAAGGTACTCAAGGAATCATCGCTGCCGACGGCGACACAGGAACTGGTGGCGCTTCGCGTGAGCCAGATCAACGGCTGCGCCGTCTGTATCGACATGCACACCAAGGAAGCCGCCGCCGCGGGCGAGACCTCGGTGCGGCTGAGCCTGGTGGCCGCGTGGCGGGAGGCCACCGTATTCACCGACGCAGAGCGGGCCGCGTTGGAGCTGGCCGAGCAGGGGACCCGGGTCGCGGACGCGGCCGAGGGAGTCAGCGACGAGGTGTGGGCGCGTGCCGCCGAGCACTACGACGAGGAGCAGCTCACCCTCCTGGTGACCCTGGTGTCCTTCATGAACACGGCGAACCGGCTGAACATCATCACCCGGCAGCCCGCCGGCGACTACAAGCCCGGTCAGTTTCACTGAAGGCACTGGCACCGGGAGGCGCAAGGAGGGGTTCGGATGAGCCAGGCGGAGGAGACCGGCAAGGCCGAGGAGTTCGAGGCCCACGCGTTCAAGGCCGAGGAGTTCGAGGCCCACGCGTTCAAGGCCGATGAGTTCAAGGCCGAGGAGTTCGAGGAGCTGCGACCGCTGCTGTTCTCGATCGCCTACCGGATTCTGGGCAGTGTGGGCGAGGCCGAGGACGCGGTGCAGGAGGCATGGCTGCGCTTCGACGGCTCGGCGACCCGGCCCACGTCCGCCAAGGCGTTTCTGTCCGCCACGGTGACGCGGATCTCGATCGACGTACTGCGCTCCGCGCGGGTACGGCGGGAGGCATACGTGGGCCCGTGGTTCCCCGAGCCGCTCCTCAGGGATCCGTACGAGGACCCGGCCCGCTCGGCGGAACTGGCCGACTCGGTGTCGATGGCGGCGCTGCTGCTCCTGGAGCGGCTCAGCCCGCTGGAACGTTCGGTGTTCGTCCTGAGGGAGGTGTTCGCCTTCGGGTTCGACGAGATCGCCACGGCGGTGGGGCGGTCGGAGGCGGCATGCCGGCAACTGCTCGTACGGGCGCGGCGGCACATGAAGGCCGGACGGCCACGGTTCGAGGCGGACCGTCAGCAGCGGCAGGAGCTGGCGGCGCGGTTCTTCGACGCGCTGAAGGACGGTGACGTGGGCGCGCTGCGGCAACTGCTGGCCGCCGATGTGCAGGTGATCGGGGACGGCGGCGGCAAGGCCCCGCAGTTGGCCAGGCCCGTCATCGGTGCCGAGAAGGCTGCCCAGCTGTTTGCCGCCTTCCTCCCCCGGCTGGCGCTGATCGATGTGACGGTCGAGCCGCGTGAGGTCAACGGCCAGCCGGGCGGGATCTTCCGGGACCGGGACGGCAAGGTGCTCTATGTCCTGGCCCTTGACGTGCTGGACGGCCGGATCCAGACCATCCGCTCGGTGATCAACCCCGACAAGCTCGGCCACCTCGGGCCGGTCGCCGACGCCTGGGCCGTCGCCCGCGACCTGAAGCGGGCCGGCGGGTAGCCGCCTGGAGAGTGGTCGTGGGCCTGTTCATCCACCTGCGGCCGACCTACGTGGACGGGCC
>NZ_JBSGUP010000380.1:0-7987 GCF_053607985.1 Streptomyces sp. NPDC055078 | reverse complement strand
GTCCGGGCCGGTATGTGTTCCGTTGGCCGCTTCGCCCCTTGGCCCCCTCGGCGGCACCGGCACTGGCACCGGCACCGGCCCGCGAGCCCCCGCCAACCGGCGGAGACTTCCGGGCCGGCGCGGCGTGGCGTCCTGCCGGGGCCCGATGGGCTCGGATGCTGATGGTCCCCCGACCGTGCAGGAGCGGCCATGGACGACCCCAGCGCTGACCAGGCCGGCCGATCGGCACCCAGGGACGCGAGCCAGGGCAAGCCCGGCCAGCCGGGAGTCATCGGCATCGCGCTCGCCGCCGTGCTGTCGGCCGCACTGGCGCAGGGTTCCTGGGAATGGTTCTCCACCTACATCGGGGTGACGCTCCTCGTCCTGGTCTTCACCTTCTACCGGCCGCCGGCCCGGACGCCCGGCCCCGGATCCGACTACCGGTGGAGCATGGCCGCGTACTCGATGGTCATCGGTCTGTGCGTGGCGATCGCGCTGGCCCCCGCGATGCAACGGTGGGCGTGGCTGTTTCCGATGCCGGGCACGCGTGACGGTTGTCCCGGCCTCGGCCGGTACGAGGCCATCCACGCGGAGGCCGAGCTGGCGGACCTGGCCGGTCGCGACCCCGCAGCCCTGGCCCACGCGCAGCGGGTCGGGAGTCGCGAGGCCGTCGCCGACTGCCTGTCGGCGACCACGACCCGGTGGCTGCCGGTGTACGGGGCGGGGGCGGCCGTACTGGTGGGTCTGGGTGTCTGGTCCATCGACCGGGCCCGGGTGAGGAAGGCGACGGCCGTGGCCGGACGGACCCCTCCCCGGAGCTGAGCGGGCGGGCGCGACGGCCCAGGGGAGAGAGGGAGGGCGCGCGACGGCCCAGGGGAGAGGGGGAGGGCGCGCGACGGCCCGGGGGAGCGCGGCTGCCGGAGCCGCGGCCGGGCGCCGGGCGGCGGTCTCGGGACGCACCGGCTCCGGGGAGTGATGTCTCGTATTATTGACGCACGTCACGGAAACGATACGATGGGTCGGCGGCCGTCACGGGAGAGGGATCGGCTGCGGGGCCCTGCGCTCTCCCCGCACCACCGCGACAGCCGTCCGACAGGGAACCCGTGGTCGCAGCGATCGCCCGGTACCGTGCGGTCGGTGCACAGCGGTGACCGCGCCGGTCCCTCCGCGGGGTGGTGTCCCGGGGGTCCCGTGCGGGTCTTCGTGTCCCGTCGACGCGCCGCAGGGTGATCGCGTGGTTCCGTATCCGTCGCAGCAGCGAGGAGTCATCATGACCGTACTGACCGATCTTGCCGGGGCTCTCCTTTCGGGGCGGATCGAGGTGGTCGATCTCACCGCGCCGCTGTCGCACCGGACGCCGGTCATCGCGCTGCCGCCCGAGTTCGGCCAGACGCAGCGGTTCGAGCTGGAGGAGATCAGCCGGTACGACGACCGGGGGCCGGCCTGGTACTGGAACAACTTCCGCAGCGGGGAGCACACCGGCACCCACTTCGACGCCCCCAACCACTGGGTCACCGGCCGCGACGGGCAGGACGTCTCCGAGGTGCCGGTGGACCGGCTGGTCCGGCCCGTCGTCGTACTCGACTTCGCCGACCGGTGTGCGGAGAACCCCGACTTCCTGCTGGAGGTGGACGACATCCGGGCGTGGGAACGGGAGAACGGGCCGCTGCCGGACGGCGGCTGGATGATCTACCGCACCGGATGGGACGCGAGATCGTCCGGGCAGGAGGAGTTCCTCAACGCGGACGAGACGGGTCCGCACACCCCGGGCATGAGCGTCGAGTGCGCCCGCTGGCTCGCCGAGGATTCGCCGGTCATCGGGGTCGGGGTGGAGACGGTCGGTACGGACGCGGGCGCGGCGCACTCGTTCGACCCGCCGTTCCCGTGCCATGCGTTCCTCCTGGGCAACGGCAAGTACGGACTGACCCAGTTGCGCAACGTCGACCGGCTGCCGGCGACGGGCGCGGTCCTCATCGCCGGTCCGCTGCCCATCGTCACGGGCTCCGGCGCTCCGGCCCGTGTCCTGGCCCTGGTCGAGGCGTGAGCGGCGTGCTCACCGCCCGCGCGATCGGTCTCGCGCTCGCCCGGGCCGGTGTGGACCAGGTCTTCGGTGTCGTCGGCTCCGGCAACTTCCATGTCACCAACGCGCTGATCGAGGGCGGGGCGCGGTTCGCCGCGGCCCGGCACGAGGGCGGCGCCGCGACGATGGCCGACGCCTACACCCGGGTCAGCGGGCGGCCGAGCGCGGTCACCCTGCACCAGGGGTGCGGACTGACCAACGCGCTGACGGGGATCGGCGAGGCCGCCAAGAGCCGCACCCCGATGCTGGTCCTGGCCGCCGAGGCCGAGTCGCCGCGCTCGAACTTCTTCGTCGACCAGGCCGCCCTCGCGCGGGCGGTCGGAGCGGTCGCCCAGCGGATCACCAGTCCGGAGACGGCCGTGGAGGAGGCCATCGGCGCGCTCACCACGGCCCTGCACGAGCGCCGTACCGTCCTGCTCAACCTCCCTCTTGAGGTGCAGTCGCGGGACTGCCCCCCGCCCGGGGACATCAAGCCGCCGCCTCCGGCCGATCCGGTCGAGCCTGCCGAAGCCGATATCGCGCGGCTGGCGGAGGCGGTGGGACGCGCCGAGCGGCCGGTGTTCGTCGCGGGCCGGGGCGGGCGCCGTTACGCCGCCGAACTCCGGGCCGCCGCCGGGCGGGCGGGTGCGCTGCTGGCCGAGTCGGCCGTGGCCAAGGGGCTCTTCCACGCCGATCCCTGGGGCATCGGTGTCTCGGGGGGCTTCTCCTCACCCGCGACGGCCGAGCTGATCCGCGAAGCCGACCTGATCGTCGGCTGGGGCTGTGCCCTGAACATGTGGACGATGCGGCACGGCCGGCTCATCGCACCCGGCGCCGAGGTCGTGCAGGTCGACGACACCGCCGAAGCGCTCGGAGCCCACCGTGAGCTGTCGTTCGGCGTCCACGGCGATGTCGGCCGGACCGCCGTGTCGCTCACCGCGGCCCTGACGGCCACCAGGACCGGGTACCGCACCGAGCAGGTCCGCGAGCGGCTCCTGGCCGGTACGGCCTGGCGCGACCAGCCCTACGCCGACCTCTCCACACCGGAGCGCATCGACCCCCGGACCCTGTGCGTCGGCCTCGACGACCTCCTGCCGGCCGAACGGCTCGTCGCCGTGGACTCCGGGAACTTCATGGGCTACCCGTCGATGTTCCTCTCGGTGCCCGACGAGGCCGGATTCTGCTTCACCCAGGCGTTCCAGTCGATCGGGCTGGGCCTCTCCACGGCGATCGGCGCCGCCATCGCCCGGCCGGACCGGCTCACCGTGGCCGCGCTGGGGGACGGCGGAGCGCTCATGGCCGCCCAGGAACTGGAGACGGTCGTCCGGCTCGGGCTGCCGATGCTCGTCGTCGTCCACAACGACCGGGCGTACGGTGCCGAGGTGCACCACTTCGCCCCCGGCGGGCACCCCACGGACACCGTGGTCTTCCCGGACACCGATATCGCCGCCATCGGGCGCGGCTACGGCTTCGAGGCCGTGACGGTACGCACGCGGGGCGACCTGGACGCGGTGGCCGCCTGGCTCGCCGGGCCCCGGCGCCGGCCGATGCTCATCGACGCCAAGGTCGTCGGCGACAGGGGCGCGTGGTGGCTGGAGGAGGCGTTCCAGAGCCACTGAACCCCCATCGCCCCCCCGGGGGGGCACATCACCACCACGCCGCCGTGTCTCCGTATCGGCGGCGCCCCGCCCGGCCGCCGATCCTCCGGCGGCCGGGCGAAGTGCGGTGCGAGGGCGGCGGACAGGGCCGCGCGCGGGGCACGGGGGAGCGTCAGGGCTTGGCGGGGTCGACCTTGAGGATGCGGGCGATGTCGTCCAGCACCATATGGGCGCCCTGGACCGAGACCGAGGTCATCCAGGACTCGTCGTCGACCGCGTGGACATTGTTCCCGCGGACCCCGTCCAGGCGCTTCCACAGGGGGTTGGCCAGGAACTTCTTCTTGCGCTCCTCGCCACCGGAGTAGGTGGTGTAGAAGATCACATCGGCGTCCGCCTGTTCGATCTGCTCCTCGCTGATCTCCAGGTTGAACTGCTCGGGATCGCGCTGGTTCGCCGGCCGCGCGAGGCCCATGTCGCCGAGGATGATCCCGCTGAACGACTTGGGCAGATAGACGCGGGTCGGGCCGTCGAGGAAGCGGAGGATGGAGACGGTCGGGTTCTTGGCCTTGGCGTTGACCGCGTCGCCGATCTTCCGGGCGCGGGTCTCGTAAGCGGTCAACTGCTCCTTGGCGGCCTGCTCCGCGCCGATGCCCTTCCCCAGGAGGGTGATGTTGTCCTTCCAGTACGGGCCGGTCGACTTGACGAACACGGTGGGCGCGATCTCGCTCAGCTGCGCGTAGAGATCCTCGTGGCGCACGGTCGCGGAGACGATCAGGTCCGGCTTGAGGGCGGCGATGGCCTCCAGATTGGGGCTGTCGAGCGGGCCGACGTCCTTGGTGTTCTTGACCGCGTCGCCGAGGTAGGGCGGGAAGCCCTTCTGGTCGCGGTAGGAGCCGATGCCGCCGACGAGCGGCCCGTCGAGGGCCACGACGGCCTCGACCAGACTGTTGTCCAGGGCGACGATCCGCTTCGGCTTCGCCTTGATCTCGGTGCTGCCCTTGTCGTGCTTGATCGTTCGGGGGAAGCCGGCGGCGGACTCCGCGGCCGGGGCATCGCTCTTGTTCTTCGAACCGGAGTCCTCACCGCAGGCGGTGAGTCCGGCGGCCATGACGGCGGCGAGGACGAGGGCGCCGGCGCGGCCGCGTCGACGGGGGGTGAGGGTCAGCATGCGGTTGGATCTCCCGGCAGGACGGATGCTTAGGTGAGGCTTGCCTATATAAGGCTCGTGTGAGGATAGCTCCTGCTCCGGATGCTGCCTGCCCGGGGTCGATCGAATTCTCCATGGATGGGATGACTAGGTTGTGGCCGTGTCTGTGACAACCACCCCGGGGCCCGCGGTCCCGGTCGCCCCGCCGCCGAAACGGCCCGCCGCGCGGTTCGCGGTGCCGTTCGTGCTGCTGGGGCTGCTGCTCGTGGCCGTCTGCGCCTCGCTCGCCGTCGGGACGAAGCAGGTCCCGCTGTCCGACGTCCTCGCGGCGCTCGGCGGCGGTACGGAAGGCGACGCCGTCGTCGTACGGGAGCTGCGCATGCCGCGTACGCTGCTCGGGCTGCTCACGGGGCTGGCGCTGGGGGCGGCGGGCGCCGTCGCGCAGGACATCACGCGCAATCCGCTCGGCGATCCGGGGCTGATCGGGATCAGTGCCGGGGGCGCGTTCGCGGTCGCCGCGAGTATCGGCCTCTTCGGCCTGACCAGCTCGTACAGCTACGTCTGGTTCGCGTTCCTGGGCGGCGCGCTGGCCGGACTGCTGGCGTACGCCGTCGGAGGCAGCGGCGGCGGCGGGGCGACGCCCGCCAAGCTGGCGCTCGCCGGGGCCGCCGTGACCGTGCTGCTCGAAGCCTGCACCAACACGCTGGTGCTGCTCGACGTACGCACCCTCGACCAGTACCGGCACTGGGCGGTGGGCTCACTCGCCGGTCGGGACGGCGGTCTGGCGCTGCAACTGCTGCCGTTCATCGTCGCCGGACTGGTTCTCGCGCTCGCGGTCAGCGGCCGGCTCAACGCGCTCGCGCTCGGCGACGACCTGGCCACCAGCCTGGGCACCAAGGTCACCGCCACCCGGGCGCTCGGTGCGCTCGCGGTCATCCTGCTCACCGGCTCGGCGGTCGCGGCAGCAGGCCCGGTCACCTTCGTCGGACTGGTCGTCCCCCATGTCGTACGGGCGTTCACCGGCCCCGACGCACGCTGGCTGGTGCCCTGCTCGGCCCTGGGCGGGGCCGTGCTGATGCTGACCGCCGATGTGGTCGGGCGGATGGTGGCCCGGCCCGGGGAACTGGAGGCGGGCGTGGTCACCGCCGTCATCGGCGCCCCCTTCCTCGCCGTGCTCGTCAAGCGCGGCAAACTCAAGGAGCACACCCGATGAAGCTGGAGGCCGGACCCTTCGGCGTACGGCTGCGCCCGCGCGTCGCGCTCGTGATCGCCGCCCTCACGGCGGCCGGATTCGCCGTACTGGTCGCCTCGGTGTCCTTCGGCACGTACGCCATTCCGGTGGACGACGTCGTACGGGCCGTCATCGGCGCGGGCGGGGGCGAGGCCGATCTGATTGTGCATCAGCTCCGGCTGCCGCGTGCCCTGACCGCCCTCCTCGTCGGCGCGGCGTTCGGGGTCGCGGGCGCCGTCTACCAGGCCGTCACCCGCAACTCACTGGCCAGCCCCGACCTCATCGGCGTCTCGGCCGGCGCGGGGGCGGGCGCGGTCGGCGCCATCCTCCTCGGCGGGGTCACCGCCGCCGGGGCGGGCACCTTCGGCGCCGTCCCCTTCGGCGCGCTGACCGGTGCCCTGGTCACCGCCACCGCGCTCTACCTCCTCGCCTACCGGGGCGGGACCATCACCGGCTACCGCTTCGTCCTCGTCGGCATCGCCGCGAACGGCGCCCTGGCCGCCATCACCCGCTGGATGCTCGCCCGCGCCGATATCGACCAGGCGTCCCGTGCGATGCTCTGGCTCACCGGCAGCCTCAACGGGCGCGGCTACGACCATGTCCGCTGGGCCGGACTCGCGCTCCTCGTGCTGGTCCCGCTCACCCTCGCGCTGGCCCGCGGCTACCAGCTCCTCCAGTTCGACGACGACACCGCGCTCGGCCTCGGCATCCCCCTGCACCGGGCCAGGGTCGCCCTGCTGATCCTGGCCACCTGTCTGGCCGCCCTCGCCACCGCCGCCGCGGGGCCGATCGCCTTCGTCGCCCTGGCCGCCCCGCAGGTCGCCCGCCGCCTCACCGGCACCGCGGGCATCCCCCTGGTCACCAGCGGGCTCACCGGCGCGGTCGTGCTCCTGTTCGCCGACCTCGCCGGGCGGCTGGTGTTCTCACCGACCGAACTGCCCGTCGGCATCATCACCGGCGCACTCGGCGCCCCGTATCTGCTGCTGCTGCTCGCCCGCGCCAACCGGGCCGGAAAGGGAGGCTGATGTGACCACCCCCGCCGACACCCCTGTGACGACCGACACCCCTGTGACGACCGACACCGCTGTGACGACCGACACCCCTGTCACGGCCGACGCCGCGACCGCCGCGCTGGCGGGAACCGGACTGCGCCTCGGCTACGGGGACCGGATCGTCGCCGACGGCCTCGACCTGGAGATCCCCGAGGGCAGGATCACCGCGCTCGTCGGCCCCAACGCGTGCGGCAAGTCCACCGCGCTGCGCGCCCTGGCCCGCCTCCTGAAGCCGGCGGCGGGCGCGGTCCTGCTGGACGGGCAGGACATCGCGGACCTCGCGTCCCGTGACCTCGCCCTGAAACTGTCCCTGCTGCCGCAGGCGCCCACCGCCCCCGACGGCATCACGGTCCGCGACCTGGTGGCCCGTGGCCGCACCCCTCACCAGCGCTGGTGGCGTCAGTGGTCCTCCGCCGACGAGGCCGTCGTCGACCGCGCCCTGAAGGCCACCGGCACCGCCCCTCTCGCCGAACGCTCCCTCGACGAACTCTCCGGCGGTCAGCGCCAGCGGGTGTGGATCGCCATGGCCCTCGCCCAGAACACCTCCGTACTCCTCCTGGACGAGCCGACGACCTATCTGGACCTGGCCCACCAGGTCGATGTCCTCGAACTCATCGCCGACCTCAACCGCACCGACGGCCGCACCGTCGTCATGGTCCTCCACGAACTCAACCTCGCCTGCCGATACGCCGACCACCTCATCGCGATGCGCGACGGCAAGGTCGTCACGGCCGGCCCGCCCACGCGGGTCGTCACCCCGGAACTCGTCGAGGAGGTCTTCGACCTGCCCGCCACCGTGATCACCTGCCCGGTCGCGGGCACCCCCCTGGTCATCCCGGCCGGCGGACGTCGGCCTCCGGCCTGAACCGCGTCCGCTTCATCGGCCGACACTGCCCCCCGAACCGCCGGAGGCCGCAGGCG
>NZ_JBSGUP010000379.1:0-8016 GCF_053607985.1 Streptomyces sp. NPDC055078 | reverse complement strand
CCCCACGACCCCTACTCATGCCCCTCGCCGCTACTGGTTGTACGGACCGTAGTCGTAGTCCTCCAGCGGCACGGCCTGGCCGGAACCGGTGCCGAACGGCGAGTAATCGATGTCGTCGTAGCCGACGGCCGAGTACATCGCGGCCTTGGCCTCCTCGGTGGGCTCCACCCGGATGTTGCGGTAGCGGGACAGACCCGTACCGGCCGGGATGAGCTTACCGATGATGACGTTCTCCTTGAGACCGATCAGCGAGTCCGACTTGGCGTTGATCGCCGCGTCGGTCAGCACCCGGGTGGTCTCCTGGAAGGACGCCGCCGACAGCCACGACTCGGTGGCCAGCGACGCCTTGGTGATACCCATCAGCTGCGGACGGCCGGAGGCGGGGTGTCCGCCCTCGGTGACCACCCTGCGGTTCTCGGTCTCGAACTTCGAGCGCTCCACCAGCTCGCCCGGCAGCAGCTCCGCGTCGCCGGACTCGATGATGGTCACCCGGCGCAGCATCTGCCGGATGATGATCTCGATGTGCTTGTCGTGGATCGACACGCCCTGCGAGTTGTAGACCTTCTGGACCTCGCCGACCAGGTGGACCTGGACGGCCCGCTGGCCGAGGATGCGCAGCACGTCGTGCGGGTTGGTGGCACCCACGGTGAGCTTCTGGCCCACCTCGACATGGTCGCTCTCGCCCACCAGCAGACGGGCCCGCTTCGAGATCGGGAACGCCGTCTCGTCGCTGCCGTCGTCGGGGGTGACGACGAGCTTCTTGGTCTTCTCGGTCTCCTCGATCCGGACGCGGCCGGCCGCCTCCGAGATCGGGGCGACACCCTTGGGCGTACGGGCCTCGAACAGCTCGACGACACGCGGCAGACCCTGGGTGATGTCGTCACCGGCCACACCACCGGTGTGGAAGGTACGCATCGTCAGCTGGGTGCCGGGCTCACCGATGGACTGGGCGGCGATGATGCCGACCGCCTCACCGATGTCGACCAGCTTGCCGGTGGCCAGCGAGCGGCCGTAGCAGTACGCGCAGGTGCCGACCGCGGACTCACAGGTCAGGACCGAGCGGGTCTTGACCTCCTCCACGCCGGCGGCGACGACCGCGTCGATCAGGACATCGCCCAGGTCGACATTGGCCGGTGCGATGACCTTGCCGTCCACCACGACGTCCTCGGCGAGCATCCGCGCGTACACCGAGGTCTCGACGTCCTCGGCCTTGCGGAGCCTGCCCTCGGAGTCCTTCTCGGCGATCCGCAGCTTGAGGCCGCGGTCGGTGCCGCAGTCCTCTTCGCGGATGATGACGTCCTGCGAGACATCCACCAGACGACGGGTCAGATAACCCGAGTCGGCGGTGCGCAGGGCGGTGTCGGCCAGACCCTTACGGGCACCGTGCGTGGAGATGAAGTACTCCAGCACGGACAGGCCCTCACGGAAGGACGCCTTGATGGGACGCGGGATCGTCTCGTTCTTGGCGTTGGACACCAGACCACGCATACCGGCGATCTGACGCATCTGCATCATGTTTCCGCGAGCACCCGAGTTCACCATCATGAAGATGGGGTTGGTCTTCGGGAAGTTCGCGTTCATCGCGTCGGCGACCTCGTTGGTCGCCCGGGTCCAGATCTTGATCAGTTCGTTGGTGCGCTCTTCCTTGGTGATCAGACCGCGCTCGTACTGCTTCTGGACCTTCTCGTCCTGTGCCTCGTACCCGGAGACGATCTCCTTCTTCGCCTCGGGGACGACGACGTCCGAGATGGCGACGGTGACGCCGGAGCGGGTCGCCCAGAAGAAGCCGGCCGCCTTCAGGTTGTCGAGCGTCGCCGCCACGATGACCTTGGGGTAGCGCTCGGCGAGGTCGTTGACGATCTCGGAGAGCTGCTTCTTGCCGACGGAGTAGTCGACGAAGGGGTAGTCCTCGGGCAGCAGCTCATTGAAGAGCGCGCGGCCCAGCGTCGTACGCAGCCGGAAGGTGTCGCCCTGCTGCCACTCGGGCTCACCCTCCTCGCGCGCCGGCGGGGTCCAGCCGCGCGGCGGGATGGTGCCCACCGGGAAGCGGATGTCGACCTTCGCCTGGAGCGTCAGCTCCCGGGCGTCGAACGCCATGATCGCCTCGGCGGTGGAGCCGAAGGACCTGCCGTCGCCCTTGGTCGCGCGCTCCTCCTCGTCCGTGGTGAGGAAGAAGAGGCCCAGCACCATGTCCTGGGTGGGCATGGTGACGGGACGGCCGTCGGCCGGCTTGAGGATGTTGTTCGAGGACAGCATCAGGATGCGGGCCTCGGCCTGCGCCTCCGCGGAGAGCGGCAGGTGGACGGCCATCTGGTCACCGTCGAAGTCCGCGTTGAACGCGGTGCAGACGAGCGGGTGGATCTGGATGGCCTTGCCCTCGACCAGCTGCGGCTCGAACGCCTGGATGCCGAGGCGGTGCAGCGTGGGCGCACGGTTCAGCAGCACCGGGTGCTCGGCGATGACCTCTTCGAGGACGTCGTACACGACGGTACGGCCGCGCTCGACCATGCGCTTGGCCGACTTGATGTTCTGCGCGTGGTTCAGGTCGACCAGGCGCTTCATCACGAACGGCTTGAACAGCTCCAGGGCCATGGCCTTCGGCAGTCCGCACTGGTGCAGCTTGAGCTGCGGACCGACGACGATCACGGAGCGCGCGGAGTAGTCCACCCGCTTGCCGAGGAGGTTCTGCCGGAACCGGCCCTGCTTGCCCTTGAGCATGTCGCTCAGGGACTTCAGGGGGCGGTTGCCGGGCCCGGTGACCGGACGGCCGCGGCGGCCGTTGTCGAACAGCGCGTCGACGGCCTCCTGGAGCATCCGCTTCTCGTTGTTCACGATGATCTCGGGCGCACCGAGGTCGAGCAGCCGCTTGAGGCGGTTGTTCCGGTTGATCACCCGGCGGTACAGGTCGTTCAGGTCGGAGGTCGCGAAGCGGCCACCGTCGAGCTGCACCATCGGACGCAGGTCCGGCGGGATGACCGGCACGCAGTCCAGCACCATGCCCTTGGGGCTGTTGCTGGTCTGGAGGAACGCGGAGACGACCTTGAGGCGCTTGAGCGCACGGGTCTTCTTCTGGCCCTTGCCGGTACGGATGATCTCGCGGAGGCGCTCGGCCTCCTCGTTGAGGTCGAAGGACTCCAGGCGCTTCTGGAGCGCGGCGGCGCCCATCGAGCCGTCGAAGTAGGTGCCGAAGCGGTCGCGCAGCTCGCGGTAGAGCAGCTCGTCGCCCTCCAGGTCCTGGACCTTGAGGTTCTTGAAGCGGTTCCACACCTCGTCGAGACGGTCGATCTCGCGCTGGGCGCGGTCGCGCAGCTGCTTCATCTCGCGCTCGGCGCCCTCGCGCACCTTGCGGCGCACATCGGCCTTGGCGCCCTCGGCCTCCAGCTCGGCCAGGTCGGTCTCAAGCTTCTTGGCACGGGTTTCGAGGTCGGCGTCGCGGCGGTTCTCGACCTGCTGGCGCTCGACGGAGACATGCGCCTCCAGCGAGGGCAGATCGCGGGTGCGGCGCTCCTCGTCCACGAACGTGATCATGTAAGCGGCGAAGTAGATGACCTTCTCAAGGTCCTTCGGCGCCAGGTCCAGCAGATATCCCAGGCGCGACGGGACGCCCTTGAAGTACCAGATATGAGTGACGGGGGCGGCCAGCTCAATGTGGCCCATCCGCTCACGGCGCACCTTGGCGCGGGTGACCTCGACGCCACAGCGCTCACAGATGATGCCCTTGAAGCGGACACGCTTGTACTTGCCGCAGTAGCACTCCCAGTCCCGGGTGGGGCCGAAGATCTTCTCGCAGAAGAGTCCGTCCTTCTCGGGCTTGAGCGTGCGGTAGTTGATCGTCTCGGGCTTCTTGACCTCGCCGTGGGACCACTGGCGAATGTCGTCAGCGGTGGCCAGGCCGATCCGAAGCTCGTCGAAGAAGTTGACGTCGAGCACTATGCGTCAATCCCTCTCAGGGTTGTGTCTCAAGGTGGTCTGTACGGGGTCCGGGGCAGCGGCCGGGATCACCTGGGGCGATCCCGGCCGGACCCGTCAGACCTCTTCGACGCTGCTCGGCTCGCGCCGGGACAGGTCGATGCCGAGCTCTTCCGCAGCGCGGAAGACGTCCTCGTCGGTGTCGCGCATCTCGATGGACATGCCGTCCGAAGACAGCACCTCCACGTTGAGGCACAGGGACTGCATCTCCTTGATGAGCACCTTGAAGGACTCGGGGATGCCGGGCTCGGGGATGTTCTCGCCCTTGACGATGGCCTCGTAGACCTTCACGCGGCCGGTGACGTCGTCGGACTTGATGGTCAGCAGTTCCTGGAGGGCGTACGCGGCGCCATAAGCCTCCAGCGCCCACACCTCCATCTCACCGAAGCGCTGGCCACCGAACTGGGCCTTACCGCCCAGCGGCTGCTGGGTGATCATCGAGTACGGACCGGTCGACCGGGCGTGCAGCTTGTCGTCGACCAGGTGGTGAAGCTTGAGGATGTACATGTACCCGATCGAGATCGGGTCCGGGAACGGCTCGCCGGAGCGGCCGTCGAACAGCCTCGCCTTGCCGGACGGCAGGACCATCCGGTCGCCGTCGCGGTTGGGGATCGTGGACTCGAAGAGTCCGGAGATCTCGTCCTCGCGGGCACCGTCGAAGACCGGGGTGGCGACATTGGTGTCGGCGGCGACGTCATCGGCGCCGATCGCCTTCAGCCGCTCCATCCACTCCTCGTTGCCCTCGACCTTCCAGCCCTGGCTGGCGAGCCAGCCGAGGTGGATTTCGAGGACCTGTCCCGGGTTCATCCGGGACGGGACGCCCAGCGGGTTGAGGATGATGTCGACCGGAGTGCCGTCCTCCAGGAACGGCATGTCCTCGATCGGCAGGATCTTGGAGATGACGCCCTTGTTGCCGTGCCGGCCCGCGAGCTTGTCACCGTCGGTGATCTTGCGCTTCTGGGCGACGTAGACGCGGACGAGCTGGTTGACGCCGGGCGGCAGCTCGTCGCCCTCCTCGCGGTCGAAGACGCGGACGCCGATGACCTTGCCGATCTCGCCGTGCGGGACCTTCAGCGAGGTGTCACGGACCTCACGGGCCTTCTCGCCGAAGATCGCGCGGAGCAGGCGCTCCTCCGGGGTCAGCTCGGTCTCGCCCTTGGGCGTGACCTTGCCGACCAGGATGTCGCCGGCGACGACCTCGGCACCGATACGGATGATGCCGCGCTCGTCGAGGTCGGCGAGGACCTCCTCGGAGACGTTCGGGATGTCCCGGGTGATCTCCTCGGGGCCGAGCTTGGTGTCACGGGCGTCGACCTCGTGCTCCTCGATGTGGATCGAGGAGAGGACGTCGTCCTGTACGAGGCGCTGCGACAGGATGATCGCGTCCTCGTAGTTGTGACCCTCCCACGGCATGAACGCGACGAGCAGGTTCTTGCCGAGCGCCATCTCGCCCTGCTCGGTGGCCGGGCCGTCGGCGAGGACCTGGGTCTCGATGACCCGGTCGCCCTCGGAGACGATGACCTTCTGGTTGACCGAGGTGCCCTGGTTGGAGCGGGAGAACTTGGCGACGCGGTAGGTGGTGTAGGTGCCGTCGTCGTTGGCGACGGTGATGTAGTCCGCGGAGACCTCCTGGACCACACCGTCCTTCTCCGCCTTGATGACGTCACCGGCGTCGACCGCGCAGCGGTACTCCATGCCGGTGCCGACCAGCGGCGCCTCGGCCGTGATCAGCGGAACGGCCTGACGCATCATGTTCGCGCCCATGAGGGCGCGGTTGGCGTCGTCGTGCTCCAGGAACGGGATCATGGCGGTCGCGACCGACACCATCTGGCGCGGCGAGACGTCCATGTAGTCGACGTCCGTGCCGGGCACGTAGTCGACCTCGCCGCCACGGCGGCGGACCAGCACCCGGGCCTCGGCGAACCGCAGCTCGTCGGTCAGCGGCGCGTTGGCCTGCGCGATGACGAAGCGGTCTTCCTCGTCGGCGGTCAGGTAGTCGACCTCGTCGGTGACCTGGCCCTCGACGACCTTGCGGTACGGCGTCTCGATGAACCCGAAGGGGTTGATCCGGCCGTAGGAGGCCAGCGAGCCGATCAGACCGATGTTCGGGCCTTCCGGCGTCTCGATCGGGCACATCCGGCCGTAGTGCGAGGGGTGCACGTCACGGACTTCGAAGCCGGCCCGCTCACGGGACAGACCACCCGGGCCGAGCGCGTTGAGACGGCGCTTGTGCGTCAGGCCCGACAGCGGGTTGTTCTGGTCCATGAACTGGGACAACTGGCTGGTGCCGAAGAACTCCTTGATGGAGGCGACGACCGGCCGGATGTTGATCAGGGTCTGCGGCGTGATCGCCTCGACGTCCTGGGTGGTCATGCGCTCGCGCACGACGCGCTCCATACGGGCGAGACCCGTACGGACCTGGTTCTGGATCAGCTCGCCGACGTTACGGATACGGCGGTTGCCGAAGTGGTCGATGTCATCGGTCTCGACCATGATCGAGCGGCCGGACTCGCTGACCGTCTCGGTCTCCCCGGCGTGCAGCTTGACCAGGTACTTGATGGTCGCGATGACATCGTCGGTGGTGAGGACGCCGGCGTCCAGCGGCTCGTCCGCGCCGAGCTTCTTGTTCACCTTGTAGCGGCCGACCTTGGCGAGGTCGTAGCGCTTGGGGTTGAAGTAGAGGTTCTCCAGCAGCGTCTGAGCGGCCTCACGGGTCGGCGGCTCACCCGGGCGGAGCTTGCGGTAGATGTCGAGCAGCGCGTCGTCCTGGCCCTGGGTGTGGTCCTTCTCCAGGGTGGCGCGCATCGACTCGTACTCGCCGAACTCCTCAAGGATCTGCTCGGTCGTCCAGCCGAGAGCCTTGAGCAGCACGGTCACGGACTGCTTGCGCTTGCGGTCGATACGGACACCGACCATGTCGCGCTTGTCGATCTCCATCTCCAGCCAGGCACCCCGGGAAGGGATGATCTTGGCGGTGAAGATGTCCTTGTCGGACGTCTTGTCGATGGAGGAGTCGAAATAGACACCCGGCGAGCGGACCAGCTGCGACACCACGACACGCTCGGTGCCGTTGATGACGAAGGTGCCCTTGCCGGTCATGAGCGGGAAGTCGCCCATGAAGACCGTCTGGGACTTGATCTCGCCGGTTTCGTTATTGGTGAACTCGGCGGTGACGAAGAGGGGCGCGGCAAAGGTGAAGTCGCGCTCCTTGCACTCGTCGATGGAGTTCTTCGGAGGCTCGAAGCGGTGGTCGCGGAAGGTCAGCGACATCGACCCGCTGAAGTCCTCGATCGGGGAGATCTCCTCGAAGATCTCCTCCAGACCGGACTTCCTGGGGACGTCCTGACCACTCTCCAGAGCCGCCTCGACCCGAGCCTTCCATGCGGCATTGCCGAGCAGCCAGTCGAAGCTCTCGGTCTGGAGCGCGAGGAGGTTCGGAACCTCAAGAGGCTCCTTGATCTTTGCAAAGGAGATGCGCAGCGGGGCAGTGCTGGCGCCGTTGTTCGTATTCGCGGTCGAGGCGTTGCGCGAGGCGGCCAAGAGGGGTCCTTCCGAGGGCTCGGACTCACTACGCGCGTACCGGTCCCAAGCGAGGCACACTGAGAGAAGTCCCAGGTCAGGGATGGATCAATCAGCAGTGCTCATGCGGAGGGGTGCCCCTGGTGACGGGCAGGAGGCAGCTAACAGGCAGCGCAAAGGGTCAGTGTAGCCACTTGGCACACTGATGTCCAGTCCGGGTTGTGGAAACCCTCGTTGTTCTCAACTCCGCGCTGCCTCGCGCCGTAAGGCGCACCTCGATACTGCCCGTTCCGTCGCCGATCCATGCCTCGGATGCGGATCGTTGTGGCGACGCGTCCTGAGAATTGCGCGCTGCGTGCGGTTCGTCAAGGCCCCCCACCCCGGACCTGTGGCCGGGATCGTCACTGACCAGGCGCTTAGCGGTTCGCGGCGTACGGCGAATGATCACCATACTCGTCGGGGGCGGCGGCGCAACGCACGCGTCGCACAACGCCGAAGGGCGACCACCCGGATGGGTGATCGCCCTTC
>NZ_JBSGUP010000378.1:0-8061 GCF_053607985.1 Streptomyces sp. NPDC055078 | reverse complement strand
GCAGGGCCACCCGGGCGGCCCGGGCACCGGTCTCCCGCCCGGCGGACAGACAGCGGCCGGTGTCGAGTGTCTCGCCGACCGCCAGTCCCTCGGCCGGGCAGGCGGCCCACCGTGCGTTGCCGAGCAGCCAGGCGCCGACCGCCAGGGAGTGCGGCAGCGGCCGGTCCTGGGGGCGCCCGGCTCCCAGCCGTACGTCCAGGTCCACCCCGAAGCCCCGGAAGGATCCGGCCGCCCCCGCGTGGTGCGTCCCCGTGCCCTCGTGCCGTCCGGCGGCTCCGATGACGACGAGCAGGTCGGGCCGGGCGGCGGCGAGCACCCCGACGGCGTCGGCGCACGCGGCCCTGGCAGCGTCGAGTTCGGCGGCGGCGCCTGCGGCGACCTCGGGCACGAGCAGCGGCGGACAGGGGCACACGGCGGCGGCGACAAGCATGATCGGCAGCCTAGTGCGTGCCGTTTCGGCGGCGGTCGCACGGGCGCTGAGCCGGGTGGACCGGGCCGGACGGCCGCACAGCGAGAACCACATGGCGCCGGGTCACCCGGCTCCGGCCCGGCTGCCGGAGGAGTCCCCTCAGGGCGAGCCCGGGGCGTGGCCGCCGCCCACGGCCCACGGCGCGGGCAGCCGGTCGAGTACCCGGGGCGCGGCAGCTGTCCGCAGCGCGCGGGCAGCGGTTTCAGTCCACGGCGCAGCCGGGCGCCGCGGCGACCGGAAGCGGCTCGGGGACACCGATCTTCGGCAGACCCAGCATCACCCCGGCGGCCTTCGGGGCATCTGCCGCCGTGCGCTTCTGCCAGGCGTCGCCCGCGCGGGTGCGGCGTACGGAGGTGGTCGCGCCCTCGGCGAGCAGATGGTGGGGCGCGGCGTAGGTGATCCCGACGGTCACGACATCGCCCGGACGCACCTCCCCGTCCGGCTTGGTGAAGTGGACGAGCCGGTTGTCGGGGGCCCGGCCGGAGAGGCGGTGGGTGGCGCCGTCCTTGCGGCCCTCCCCCTCGGCGACCATGACCTCCAGCGTGCGGCCGACCTGCTTCTTGTTCTCGTCCCAGGAGATCTCCTCCTGGAGCGCGACCAGGCGCTCGTAGCGCGCCTGCACGACCGCCTTGGGGATCTGCCCGTCCATGGTCGCGGCGGGGGTGCCGGGGCGCTTGGAGTACTGGAAGGTGAAGGCGTTCGCGAAGCGTGCCTCGCGGACCGTGTGCATGGTCTGCTCGAAGTCGTCCTCGGTCTCACCGGGGAAGCCCACGATGATGTCGGTGGAGATGGCGGCGTGCGGAATCGCGGCGCGCACCTTCCCGATGATCCCGAGGAATCGCTCCTGCCGGTAGGAGCGGCGCATCGCCTTAAGGACGGTGTCCGAGCCCGACTGAAGGGGCATGTGCAGCTGCGGCATCACATTCGGCGTCTCGGCCATCGCGGCGATCACGTCGTCGGTGAAGTCGCGGGGGTGCGGCGAGGTGAAGCGGACGCGCTCAAGACCGTCGATCCCGCCGCAGGCGCGCAGAAGCTTGCCGAACGCCTCGCGGTCGCCGATGTCGGAGCCGTACGCGTTGACGTTCTGGCCGAGCAGGGTGATCTCGGACACGCCCTCGCCGACGAGCGCCTCGATCTCGGCGAGGATGTCGCCGGGGCGGCGGTCCTTCTCCTTGCCGCGCAGGGCGGGCACGATGCAGAAGGTGCAGGTGTTGTTGCAGCCGACCGAGATGGAGACCCAGGCGGCGTACGCGGACTCACGGCGGGTCGGGAGCGTGGACGGGAACGCCTCCAGCGACTCCGCGATCTCGACCTGGGCCTCATCCTGGACCCGGGCGCGCTCCAGCAGGACCGGCAGCTTGCCGATGTTGTGCGTGCCGAAGACCACATCGACCCAGGGGGCCCGGGTGACGATGGTGTCGCGGTCCTTCTGCGCCAGACAGCCGCCGACGGCGATCTGCATCCCGGGGCGCTTGGTCTTCATCGGTGCGAGCCGGCCGAGATTGCCGTAGAGCTTGTTGTCCGCGTTCTCCCGGACGGCGCAGGTGTTGAAGACGACGACATCGGCGTCGCCGTCGGCGCCCTCGGGCGCGCGGACATAGCCGGCGTCCTCCAGCAGGCCCGACAGGCGCTCGGAATCATGGACGTTCATCTGGCACCCATAGGTGCGGATCTCATAACTGCGCTGAACGTCCACTGCCTGACTCCGGTTGCCGCTGCTCATGGGACAAGGGTAGGCGGTGGCCGGGACAGCTCCCGCCGGAGCCCGTGCCTGCCCCGGCGCCCGTACGGGCGCGGGGTGCCGCCGGAGGCGGGGCTGCCACCGCACCAGGGCGGGCGGGCCACCCCGGACCGGGTGCGGGCCGCGCCTCCGCAGCCGGGTGCGCGCCTCCGCGACCGGGTGCGCGCCTCCGCGACCGGGTGCGGACGGGCCTCCCCGGACCGGGTGCCGTCGGACACCGGGTCGGTCCACCGCTCATACGGCAGACGTACGCCGGGTGCGCCCGCGCGTCCGGGCCCGCCCCCGGCGGGCGTACGGGAGGATGCGCTGTTTCCGATGGTGTACCCGGTGCTCCCGGCCCTGCCAGGGCCAGGCCCCCGCCACGGCTCCACGCCGACCCCCGGTCACGGCTCCACGCCAACCCCCCGGTCACGACTCCATGCCGAGCCCTGGTCACTACGGGGAGTCACCTGGCAGGATCGCGACCATGTTCCAGGCCGTGTCCGGAATCAGCCGTCGTCGTGCCTTTAAGGCGGCCACGGCTCTACTGGTGCTGCTCGGGCTGGGGCTGTGGTGGCTGCTCCCCCTCGGCGAGTCCGGGCCGCGCCGCTCGATCACGTTCAGTACGGGCGTACAGAACGGGGTGTACCAGCGCTACGGGGTGCTGCTGAAGCAGGCACTCGCCCGGGATCTCTCCGATGTGGACATAGAGCTCAAGCTCAGCGAGGGGTCGCAGGAGAATCTGGCGCGGGTCGCGTCGGGTGAGGCCGACTTCACCGTCGCCACCGCCGACGCCGTCGCCAAGTACCAGCGGGACGGCAAGCCCGGAGCCGCACGGCTGCGCGGCTGCGCGCGCCTGTACGACGACTATGTCCAGCTCGTCGTGCCCGCGCAATCCCCGGTACGGACGGTCGCGGATCTGCGCGGCAGGAAGGTGGGGGTCGGGCAGGACGGCTCGGGTGTGCGGCTGGTGGCCGAGCGGCTGCTGGTGGCCGCAGGGATCGACCCGGACGATGACATCGACTCCGTACCGGCCGGGATCGACACCGTTCCCGCCATGCTCCAGCAGGGAGACCTGGAAGCCTTCTTCTGGTCGGGCGGGCTGCCGACCGGTGCCGTGCAGAAACTGTCCGAGCACTTCCGGATACGCCTGGTCCCCCTGGGCCCCGACCTGGTCGACAAGGTCCACAGGACCAGTGACGCCGCGAGCTACTACCGGCTGGCCGCGATGCCGCCCGACGCCTATCTGAACGTGCAGAGCGGTGCCGCGGTGCCGACGATGGCGGTGGCGAATCTGCTGGTGACGACGGACCGGACGGACCCGTCGATGGTCGAGGGCTTCACCCGCACGGTGATCAAGAGCCGGGACCGCATAGGAAATACCGTCCACCCGGCGCAGCTGGTGGATCTGCGGACGGCGGTCTACACCGATCCGCTGCCCCTGCACGAGGGGGCCCGGCGCTACTACCGCTCGGTCAAGCCGTAGCCGTAGCCCTTACCGCTCGGTCAAGCCGTAGCCCGTAGCCGTAGCCATCTCCGGGTGCCATCCGGCCCCGGACGGGTCCAGGGACACCCAGGGACGTCCAGGGAAATCCAGGGTCATACGCCCTACGGTCCCGGTGCCGTGCGCGGCACACTCACCTTCACCCGGAGCCCGCGGGGCTCGTGATGGGAGTAGGAGATCCCGCCGCCTCCCGCCGAGAGGAGAGCGCGGGAGATGGACAGCCCCAGCCCGGAGCCCTTGACGTTCTGGTGGCGGCCACTGCGCCAGAACCGGTCGCCGATACGGGCCAGCTCGTCGTCGGTCAGCCCCGGGCCGCGGTCGGTGATCACCACGGTCGACGTGGCCCCCTGGGAGCCGACCGACACGGAGACCTCCTCACCGCTCGGGGTGAACTTCAGCGCGTTGTCGATCACCGCGTCCAGGGCGCTGGAGAGGGCGATCGGATCCGCCCAGGCGGTGACCGCCGAGCGCTCCTCATGGAGGCGTACGCCCTTCTCCTCGGCGAGCGGGCGCCAGGCGGCGACCCGCTCGGCCGCCAGCTCACCGATATCGATGAGCTGGGGGGACGCCGACGCGTGTTCGGCGAGGGCCAGGTCCAGCAGATCGTCGAGGACCTGGGCGAGGCGCTTGCCCTCGGTGCGGACAGAGGCGATCTCCTCATTGCCCTCGGGCAGTTCGAGCGCGAGCAGTTCGATACGGAGCAGCAGCGCGGCGAGGGGGTTGCGCAGCTGATGGGAGGCGTCGGCGACGAAGGCCCGCTGCTGTTCGAGCACCTCTTCGACGTTGTCGGCCATCTCGTTGAACGAGCGGGCCAGCCGCCGGAGTTCCGGGGGGCCGCTCGCCGCGGCGACCCGGGAGTTCAGCTGCCCGGTGGCGATGTCGTGGGTGGCGGCGTCCAGGACGCGTACCGGGCGCAGCACCCACCCCGTGAGCCGGAAGGCGGCGCCGACGGCGAGCAGCATCGCCGCGCTCTCCCCGGCCGCGATCAGCAGCCAGGCGCGCAGCACCCGTGAGCGCAGCTGACCGGTGGGCGAGTCGGTGTAGACGACGGCGACGACGTCCCCGTCCCGTACGACGGGTGAGGCGACGACCAGCCGGCCGTCCCGCTGCCAGGGCCACACCTGGGGCGGATCCTGGCTGCGCCGCCCCGACAGGGCTTCCCCGAACGCCCCGTGGCCCTGGCCATCCGGCGGCACGACCAGCTCGTCGGGGGCGCCCGCCATCGCGGTGCGGTCGCGGTAGAACACGCCCGCGCCGATGCCGTAGGTGGCGTGGTAGCGGTCGAGTTGCTCCTGGAGGGTGGCACGCCGCTCGTTGACGGCACCCGTGCCCTCGGTGACGAACTGCGCGAGCGCCGCGAACCGTACGGTGTCGTCGATCCGGTCGACGACGACCCGCTGCTGCTGGGCCGCGGCCACGCTCATGGCGAGCGGGAAGCCGAGCGCGAGCAGCACGCCTGCCATCAGGATGATCAGCAGCGGAAGGAGTCGCGTACGCACAGGGGAGAAGGTTACGGCGCGGTCGGCGCGACGAGGCGGTAGCCGACGCCGCGGACGGTCTCGATCAGCGTGGGCATACGGAGTTTGGAGCGCAGGGAAGCGACATGCACCTCAAGGGTGCGTCCGGTCCCCTCCCAGCTGGTGCGCCAGACCTCGCTGATGATCTGCTCCCGGCGGAAGACGATTCCCGGTCGCTGGGCGAGCAGCGCCAGCAGGTCGAACTCCTTGCGGGTCAGCTGCACGGCCGTGCCGTCGACGCTGACACGGCGGGTGGGCAGCTCGATGGTCATGGGACCGAGCCGCAGGGCCTCGTCGCCCGGCGCGGCGGGCTCGTCGCCGGTCGTGGTGCGCCGGGCGACGGCATGGATACGGGCCAGCAGCTCACCGGTGTCGTACGGCTTGACCACATAGTCGTCGGCCCCGAGGTTGAGCCCGTGGATCCTGGACCGTACGTCCGAGCGGGCGGTCACCATGATCACCGGGGTGGAGGTGAGCTTACGGAGCTTTCCGCACACCTGATAACCGTCCTGGTCGGGCAGGCCCAGGTCCAGGAGCACCACCCCGAAGGGCGGTTTGCCCGGGTTCGTGGCCGGGAGCACGGCGCGCAGCGCCTCTTCGCCGTTGCGGGCGTGCACCACGTCGAAGCCGTGCCGGGCGAGCACCGCGGCCAGCGCGGCGGCGACATGGTTGTCGTCCTCGACGAGCAGCAGCCTCATGGCCCCCCTTCGGTCGTGCGATTCGGTCATCGGCCGGGTCGTCCTGCCTCCGGCGGCGGCCGGGCGGCCGTACTCGCGCGGCGCCCGGGGCACCAGGGCATCAAGGCCGATCCGCACCCGGGGAGTCAAGGGGCTTTCCGTCGCCCGCCGGTTTCCGTTATCCACCCGGTACTCCGGGCGTAACCCCCTTCACACATAGTGTCCGCCTGAAGCCAGATCGTTATGCTCAATTTCCGCTCAGATGTAATGACGCTGGTCGCACGGTCTCACTACTGTCCTCCCAACCGAGGAGGACGGAGCTGTAAGCCGATGAGCGGAGTATCAGTGGCCAAGGAAGCCGGGGACGCCGTCCCAGGGGCGAACGACCTGGTCGTACTGAGCAACGTCAACAAGCACTTCGGCGCGCTGCATGTGCTCCAGGACATCGATCTGACCATCGCCCGGGGCGAGGTCGTGGTCGTTATCGGGCCCTCCGGGTCCGGCAAGTCCACGCTGTGCCGCACCATCAACCGCCTGGAGACGATCGACTCCGGCGCGATCTCGATCGACGGGAAGCCGCTGCCGCAGGAGGGCAGGGAACTCGCCCGGCTGCGCGCCGACGTCGGCATGGTCTTCCAGTCGTTCAACCTCTTCGCGCACAAGACCGTGCTACAGAACGTGATGCTGGGCCAGGTCAAGGTCCGCCGGACGGACAAGGGGGCCGCCGAGCAGAAGGCGCGCAAACTGCTCGACCGGGTCGGCGTCGGGTCGCAGGCCGACAAGTACCCCGCGCAGCTCTCCGGCGGTCAGCAGCAGCGCGTCGCGATCGCCAGGGCGCTGGCGATGGAACCCAAGGTCATGCTCTTCGACGAGCCCACCTCCGCGCTCGACCCCGAGATGATCAACGAAGTCCTCGAAGTCATGCAGCAGCTGGCGCGCGACGGGATGACGATGGTCGTCGTCACCCATGAGATGGGTTTCGCCCGCTCCGCCGCGAACCGGGTGGTCTTCATGGCCGACGGAAAGATCGTCGAAGAGGCCACGCCCGAAGAGTTCTTCAGCAATCCCCGCAGCGACCGGGCCAAGGACTTCCTGTCGAAGATCCTGCACCACTGACGGCCCCACCGACCGCACCGCCGACCGCACCACTGACGGCCCCACCGACCGCACCGCCGAGTGCACCGCGGCCCGCGCCACCGACGGCACCGCAGGCCGCACCACCGAAAGCACCGCGGCCCGTACCGCGGCCCGCACCACCGAGTGCACCGCCGACGGCACCACCGCTGGCACCACCGAAGGCCGACGAACCACGACGTAAGGGATGTTCACCATGAAGCTCCGCAAGGCATCCGCGGCCCTCGCCACGGGTCTCGCGCTCTCGCTGGCCCTCACCGCCTGCGGCGGCGACAGCGGCTCCGGCGGTGGCGACAAGATCACCATCGGTATCAAGTACGACCAGCCCGGTGTCGGCCTGAAGACCCAGGACGGCAAGTACATCGGGTTCGATGTCGATGTGGCGACCTACATCGCCAAGGAACTGGGCCACGACGCCAAGGACATCGTCTGGAAGCAGGCGCCCAGCGCCGAGCGCGAGACGCTGATCAGCAACGGTGACGTGAAGTTCGTGGTCGCCAGCTACTCGATCAACGACAAGCGCAAGGAGAAGGTGTCCTTCGCCGGCCCCTACCTCCTGGCCCACCAGGACCTGCTGATCCGCGCCGACGACACCTCCATCACCAAGGCCACCGACCTCAACAGCAAGAAGCTGTGCTCGGTCACCGGCTCGACCTCGGCGCAGAACGTCAAGGACAAGCTCGCGCCCAAGGCGGACCTCCAGCAGCTCGGCGGCTACTCCGAGTGCCTGAACGGCCTGGAGAACAAGACCGTCGACGCGCTGACCACCGATGACTCCATCCTGGCCGGTTTCGCCTCGCAGAAGGAGCACCAGGGCAAGTTCAAGCTCGCCGGCCTCAAGCTGAGCGACGAGAACTACGGCATCGGCCTCAAGAAGGGCGACAAGGACCTCCAGTCCAAGATCAACAAGGCGCTGGAGAAGATGAAGTCCGACGGTTCGTGGGACAAGTTCGTCAAGGCCAACTTCGGCCCGGCCAACTACAAGAACGAGCCCGCGCCCGAGATCACCGAGACCAGCTGAGGCAGGGGTGACGTGCCAC
>NZ_JBSGUP010000377.1:0-8069 GCF_053607985.1 Streptomyces sp. NPDC055078 | reverse complement strand
CCGTTGAACTCTCAGTACCGGATCATTCTTCGGTAATCCCTGGGTGCGTGGCCCGTCCGGCCGCCGACAGCCGGACGGGCCCTTTACCCGCCCCGTGATTCCCAAGTGGTGAGCAGAAACAAGATCCACGAGAGACAAGGGGCGGGAGTCTGGCGAGTCAGGAATCGAGGCGGGAATTGATCAGGTTGGTGATCTGCGCGTACTCCGGACTGGCCTTGAACGCTTCTTCCTCTGGATCAAGAAGTTCGAAGCTGTGCCCTCCGGGATGATCCAGGAAAAGCCCGCAGGCTTCGTCCTGCACCCCGTGCCCGGTGACAGCGGGGCAGTCCGGCCGCACCTGCACCATCACCTGCCCGGCCTCGGCCCACGAGACCCACATCTCACCCTTGCTGGCATCCGTCAGCACCCATGCCAGCGCAGAATGCGTTCGCTGGTCCTGGTGGTCCTCCAGCAGACACCGCAGCTCGCGTTCCATTCCCTCAGGGTTCTTGGCCTCTTCGGGACGCAGGTGGAACATGATCCGAACCAGCGAGCGGGACACGGGCGTCTCCTCGCCGCAGATGCGGCGTACAAACGGCTCGCTCACAGCTCCCCCAGTGCGCCGAGGGTGACGATTGCGGTCATGCCCAGGAAGACGGCCAGGGCGTAGGCGGGTCCTTCGTACGGTCCGGCCTTGCGGCCGAGCGCGGCCAGGGGGCACCAGCGCGCCCGCCACGCCGCCAGCCGCGTCTTCACCGGTAGCCCCTGCTCTGTGCGTTGACCTCGGCCAGGGCGGGGCTCATGGCGTCGGACTGGACAGCCGGGCTCAGGGCGGAAGCAGGGGCTTCCCACTCCCGTCCGCCGTTCAGCGGGCGGAGCTGATAAACGGGCCCGACGTGGCCCATGACGCGCCCCACACGCTCGTGCGAGGCATCCTTGACCACGTCGCCCGTTTCGGGCCGGTAGCGGCCTCCTGGCGTGTTCACTCAGCCTCCTCCATCGCAGGCTTGTGGGGGTGATTCCTGATCTCGTCGTTCGCGCGCTCAGCCTGACGACGGCCGTCGCCGCGCAGCCCGCGCCACGTCTGGCAGTAGGTGCGGAGCCGGACATACCCCGCGCAGATCCGGCAGCCCTCCACCGGCACCGGCTCAAGGTCCTTGGCGCTCATGGGCCAACCGCCTCTGCAGAGCGCCCACCAGACCCGTGCGGAGTCCCCGCGTGGACATGGCGAAGCTACGGGGAACCCAGGCGGGGGCCAGTCCCCAGACACCACCAGCGCGTATGAGACCGACCAGCGCAGCAATCTCGTCGGGCGGGTGACGAGCCATGTTCCTGCTGTTCATGTGCCGTGCCCCTTCGCTGGCTTCCGTGCGGTGTTCCGTCCTCGCACTAGGCAACTGCCTGCTCACACTCAGCGGTACCGTTGAGGAAGCACCAAGGGGTAAAAGTGGTAAGTGCACGACTGACATGAGGAGTTGGCCGTTCATGGTTACCCGCGAACCGAACGAGTGTCTGGCCCGCCTTTATCGCGAGACCGGGTGGACTCAGCGCCAGTTCGCCCAGGCGGTGAACCGTCTCGGAACGGAGCGAGGGACCCCGGTCACGTACCAACGGCCGTCCGTTAGCCAGTGGCTCAGCGGGCAACTGCCCAGGGAGGAGACGCGCCCGCTGATCCTGGAAGCGCTGTCCCGCAAGCTGCACCGGCCCGTTACTCATGCCGAAGCAGGATTCTCAACACCCCCACAGGCGTTGACCAACCACCCCAGTACGGTGGAAGGACTCATCGACTTGGGGAGGCAAGATATGGAACCGTCGCGCCGGAGCATTGTGGGCGCAGGCTTGTTCTCTGTCGCGCTGACCATCCCCGATTGGCCGGACGTCGTGGGCCGGATAGAATCCGCACAGTCGGGCAGGACTCTGCGTATCGGCATGGCTGAGGTCGAGATGGTCGCCGCCATGACGGAACGCGTTTCCGAACTCGATGACCAGTTCGGCGGACGGCACGCACGCCCCATGGCTGCCGCATTCCTTGTCAACACCGTTGCCCCGTACCTGCGGGCCGAAGCCCTTCAGCCGGTTCGGAAAGCGATGATGTCCGCTGCTTCCGACCTGTGCTATTTGACTGGGTACATGGCCGTGGACGAGGGGATTCACGGGTTGGCTCAGCAGTATTACTTGAAGGCGCTGGAACTCGCCGGGGCGTCAGAGGATCACCTCACCTACTGCACCACCTTGCGAGGAATGAGCGTCCAAGCTGTCGACCTTGGCCATGGCAAGGCAGCTATGCGCCTTGCAGATGCTGCCGCTTCCGCATCTCCCCAGGCTGGCCCAAGGATGCGTGCATTCCTGGCCGGTCAGCAGGCTCATGCGTCAGCTCAACTCGGATACCGAAATGACGCTCTGATGTACCTTCGGGAAGCCGAAGCGGCGATGGAAAAGGCCGAATCGCAACAGACGACATTCGGTTCGTACGATCCAGCAGCACTAAACTATCACACAAGCCAAGTCCGATACGAACTGGGTGATGTGACGGGCGCGGTCGAAGCGATGAAGCAGTCGGACAAACTGCACTACGACATCTACCGTCGCACGCGCGTCAAGAAGCGCACAATTCTGGCTGAGCGGCAATTCGCTATCGGGCATCTCGAAGCGGCATGTTCTACCTGGAGGGGTGCCCTGGATGACTACCCTCTGGTGCAGTCCGGGAGAGCCGATCTGGGAATTCAGAACATGTTGCGACTGATCAAACCTCATCTGAGGAACCACTCCGCTCGTGATCTGTACGAACGTGCACGACTGGTTACTCCGGCTTCGCTGCTGGTCTGACCTGTAAACCCAAACCGCCCCCGTTCCGGTGTGATCCGGAACGGGGGCGGTGTCGGCTACGACCACCACGTGACCCCCGCACACCGCAAGGAGTCCGCGTCAGCTCAGCCGCTCGCCGTCGCCAGGAACGCCAGCAGGTCCTGGCGGCTGACCACGCCCGTCGGCTTGCCCTCCACCAGGACGATCGCCGCGTCCGCCGCGTTCGCCGCGTCGCCGAGCACGGTCATCAGATCGGACACGGGCTCACCGGAGCCGACCTGCGGGAGCGGGGGGCTCATGTGCTTCTCGAGCGGGTCGGCGAGTGCGGCGCGCTGGGTGTAGAGCGCGCCGAGCAGTTCGCGCTCGACCACCGAGCCGATGACCTCGGCGGCCATGACGTCCGGGTGGCCCGCGCCCGGTTTGACGATGGGCATCTGGGAGACGCCGTACTCGCGCAGCACCTCGATGGCCTGGCCGACGGTTTCCTCGGGGTGCATATGGACCAGGCTGGGGATCTTGCCACCCTCCTTGTGGCGCAGTACGTCACCGACGGAGGCGGAGGGTCCCGAGCCCTCCAGGAAGCCGTAGTCCGCCATCCACTCGTCGTTGAAGATCTTGGACAGATAGCCGCGCCCGCTGTCCGGGAGCAGGACGACCACCACATCGTCGGGACCGAGCCCCTCGGCGACCTTCAGCGCCGCCACGACGGCCATGCCGCAGGAGCCGCCGACGAGCAGGCCCTCCTCCTTGGCGAGCCGGCGGGTCATCTGGAAGGAGTCCTTGTCGGAGACCGCGACGATCTCGTCCGTCACGGTCCGGTCGTACGCGGTGGGCCAGAAGTCCTCACCGACGCCCTCGACCAGATACGGGCGGCCGGAGCCCCCGCTGTAGACGGAGCCCTCCGGGTCGGCGCCGATGATCTTCACCGCGCCGTCGCTGACGTCCTTGAGATAGCGGCCGGTCCCGGAGATCGTGCCGCCCGTGCCCACGCCCGCGACAAAATGGGTGATCTTCCCGTCCGTCTGATCCCACAGCTCGGGGCCGGTGGACTCGTAGTGCGAGCGCGGATTGTCCGGATTGGAGTACTGGTCCGGCTTCCAGGCGCCGGGGGTCTCCCGTACGAGCCGGTCGGAGACGTTGTAGTACGAATCGGGGTGCTCGGGGTCCACGGCCGTGGGGCAGACGACGACCTCGGCACCGTATGCCCGCAGCACGTTGATCTTGTCCGTGGAGACCTTGTCCGGGCAGACGAAAACGCACTTGTAGCCCTTCTGCTGGGCCACGATCGCCAGTCCCACGCCCGTGTTGCCGCTGGTCGGCTCCACGATCGTGCCGCCCGGCAGGAGCGCGCCGCTCGCCTCCGCCGCCTCGATCATGCGCAGGGCGATCCGGTCCTTGACCGAGCCGCCGGGGTTGAAGTACTCGACCTTGGCCAGGACGGTCGCCTGGATGCCCTCGGTGACGCTGTTCAGCTTCACCAGCGGGGTATTGCCGACAAGACTGATCATCGAGTGATGGATGCGCACAGTGTTTCTCCGGGATCTCCGTAGTGAATGCGGCCAGAGTATGCGGACTCGGGTGGGATTGGGCGAGTACGGCTGATTGGGAAGCGGCGGCTTCGGGGCAGTTAGGTACTGATGAGTACGGACCGCGGCTTGGCTGCGAGGAGAGGAGGCCGGACGGTGTCGAGGGCGAGAGTGGCGCGGCGTATCGCGGCGGGCGCGGCCTATGGCGGCGGGAGCATCGGTCTGCTCGGAGTGGCGACCGTGGGTGTGGTGCTCGCCGAGGTCCAGCTCGCGAAACGGTCGGTCGGCGGCGGGCGTGCGCCCGTGCCGCCGCGCGGGGACGGACTGTACGGGCTGGCGTTCGGCCGGGCCGATCCGCTGCTCCTCGGGCTGCTGGGGGACTCCACGGCCGCGGGCCAGGGGGTACGGCGGGCGGGCCAGACACCGGGCGCGCTGCTGGCGTCCGGGCTGGCAGCGGTGGCCGAGCGGCCCGTGGAGGTGTGCAATGTCGCCCTTCCGGGGGCCCAGTCGGACGATCTGGAGCGCCAGGTGACGGCGCTGCTGGCGGACACGTCCCGGATGCCGGACGTCGGCGTGATCATGATCGGGGCGAACGATGTCACCCATCGGATGCCGCCGACGCAGTCCGTACGGCATCTCGCGTCGGCCGTGCGCAGGCTGCGGACGGCGGGGGCCGAGGTGGTCGTCGGCACCTGCCCTGATCTGGGCACCATCGAGCCGGTGTACCAGCCGCTGCGGTGGCTGGCCCGCCGGGTCTCCCGCCAGCTCGCGGCGGCCCAGACCATCGTGGTGATCGAGCAGGGCGGGCGCACGGTGTCGCTGGGCGATCTGCTGGGGCCGGAGTTCGCCGCGAATCCGAGGGAGATGTTCGGCGCGGACAACTACCACCCGTCGGCGGAGGGGTACGCCACAGCCGCCATGGCGATGCTGCCGACGGTGTGCGCGGCGCTGGGGGTGTGGCCCGAGTCGGACCGGCCCGAGGCGGCGCGGGACGAGGGCATACTGCCGGTCGCGGAGGCCGCGGCGGAGGCCGCGCACGAGGCGGGGACGGAGGTCACGGGCGCCCGCGCCCCCTGGGCCCTGCTCAAGCACCGCCGGCGCCGCCGCCTCCCCGAACCCGCCCCGGAACCCACCACCCCGCCGTCTCCCCAGCCGACCCGGCCCTAAGGGCGTCTCCGATGGGTTCTGACGGGTCAGACGGGTCAGGCGGGCCAGGTGGGGCGGGCTGGATCCGGGAGGGGGCGACGGGACCCGCTGCCGCGGACCGAGGCGGCTCGGCAGGCGGGTCCTCCGGAACGGCCAGGCCCACCCGGGGCTATGACCTGCCGGGCAGACGTTCAGCGATGCGTCCGGCGATGGCACGGCGTAGTTCGGGGTCCAGTCGATGCATGGCGAAGGACTCGAACAGCCACAGGCCGTCGGCTGCGAGGCGGGCGATGAACTGGTCGAGTGCGACGGGGTCGTCGGCGTCGGTGACCGGGGCGGGGGCCCACCGTTCCAGTACCGCGACCCAGGGGGCCGAGTGTTCGGCGGTCGTCGATCCTTCGAGCATGAAGAGAAGCTCGGCCCGGGTGGCGCTGTCGGCGGCGACGCGGATATAGGTGGTGAGGCGTTCCTCAGGGGTGACCTCGGACGCGGGCTTGCCCGCTGCCGCGACCATGACCGCTTCCCATCGGTCGGCGAGGTACTGATGGATGCCCTGGACGAGATCTTCCCGGGAGGCGAAGTGATAGAGGAGCCCGCCCTTGGTCAGACCTGCTTCGGCGGCGACGGAGTCGAAGGTGACGCCCTTGATGCCTTCCCGCTCCACGACTCGGCGGGCCGCTTCGAGGATCTGAGTTCGCTTGCTGGTCCGCATGGGGACTCCTGAGGCGTGGTGTCAGTGGGTGTCGGTGGGTGTCAGTGGGTGTCAGTGGTGTGTGGCGGCGGACAGGGTGGATCCGGGGCCGTGGCGGCGTAGGAGGAGACCGGTCAGGATCGCGCCGACGGCCATGGCGGCGGCGACCACGATCATCACGGAGAAGTAGGCGCTGTCGAAAGCACTGGACGCGGCGGTGATCAATGACGGGTTGTCGTCCCCTGCCAAGGCCAGCGCGGCGTCGAGGCTGTCGCGCGCGGAATCCGGGACTCCGGCAGGCAGGTCAAGGGTCGCGGTGTAGACGGAGGTCAGGAGACTGCCGAGCAGGGCGACCGCGATGAGGCCGCCGAACTCATAGGACACCTCCTCCACGGAGGACGCCATGCCGGCCCGCCGGGCGGGGACATTGCCCATGATCGCGCTCGACGCGACGGACATGGCCGCTCCGAGACCGGCACCGGCGACGAGCAGCCCGGTGATGAGCAGCCCCATGCTGGTGTCGAAGTTCAGCAGGATCAGTACGGAGCCGACCGTGCTGAGGGCGAGGCCGCCCGCGACGATGGGCAGCAGGCCGACCCTGTGCAGGATGGCACCGCCGAGTATGGCGGTCGGCATCGCCCCCACGGCCACGGCGGCGACAAGGACACCGGCCCGCAGCGGGGTGAAGCCCTCCACGAGCTGGAAGCGCTGAGTGGTGACCAGCTGGATGCCGGCGATGGCGAACGTGGCGAATCCGGCGGCCAGGACGCCGGCGAGGAAGGCCCGGTTGCGGAAGATCGCGAAGTCCAGCAGGGGGTACGGCAGGCGGCGCTGTCGGCGTGCGAACGCCCATCCGCCGGCAGCGGCCGCGAGCAGGGCGGCGGCGATGATGAGCGGGGCGCGCTCCTGCTTCGCCGTCTCCTTGATCGCGATCACGAGACCGACGAGGGCGACGAGCGCGAGGAGCGAGGAGAACAGGTCCCAGCGCTTGGTGGGGTCGGCGTCATTGGCCGGCGCGATGGCCAGGGTGGCGATGAGCGCCGCGATGACGACGGGGACGTTGATGAGGAAGACCGACCCCCACCAGAAGCTCTGCAGCAGGAGCCCGCTGACGATCGGGCCCAGCGCGCTGCCCACGATCGCCAGGGTGCCCCAGATGGCGATGGCGATGTTGCGTTCCCGCTCGTCGTCGAACGCGATGCGGATCAGGGCGAGGGTCGCGGGCATCATCGCCGACGCACCGACGGCCAGGAACGCGCGGGCCGCGATCAAGGCGTCCGGAGTCGGCGAGAACGCGGCGGTCAGCGAGGCGGCCCCGAAGACCACCAGACCGATCAGGAACATCCGGCGGTGCCCGATCCGGTCGCCGAGGGTCCCGCTGCCCAGCAGCAGCCCGGCCATCACCACCGGATAGGCGTTGATGATCCACAGACTCTCGGAACTGCTCGCACCGAGATCCCCCACCAGCGTCGGCAGCGCCGCGTACAGGATCGAGTTGTCCAGCGTGATCAGCAGGAGTCCGGCGCTCACCACCGTCAGCAGCAGCCAGCGCCGTTTTGCGCTGAGAACCATCCTGTCCACCTTCCCTAGGAACCGCACAACGCTCATAACTGTACCTTCCGAAAGGTACAGTTATGATGCCAGGGCGCTGTGACGGGGTCCTTGGGCTGCCGTTCCTCGGTGGCGGGGCGCGGGCCGCTGAGGCAGCGCCCCGGCAGAAACCCGGGGCACCCCATACGCGCACCGCCCCGGCGGGTCCGGCGGGGCGATGCGCTCAGATCGGGCCCGGCGGGCCGTCCTCAGATACCGGCGGGGGTACGCGGCTCCCGCCTCATCGCCCACAGTTGCGGTCCGCCCCCCGGCAGCCGCGCCTCCCCGAGCACGGTGAAGCCGAAGTGCTCGTACACGGGGAGATTCGACTG
>NZ_JBSGUP010000376.1:0-8079 GCF_053607985.1 Streptomyces sp. NPDC055078 | reverse complement strand
GGACACCCCCCGGCCCGCCGGCACCGGACCGGCGGACGAGACGCCACCGCCCGCACGACCGGCGGATGAGGCACCCCCCACCGGACATGACGCGGCCGGGACGCCGGAGCCGCCCCGCCGCGCCCGCCCCGCCCTCGGGCTGCTCACGGGCGGCGGCGCGGGCCCCGGCACCGCCGCGCCCGCCGGCTGGCCCGGCGCCCCCCGCCTCCCCGGTTCGCTGGCGCTCGGCCGCGCCCTGCGGCCGTTACGGCTCTCGCGCACCTCGCCCCACAACCGGGAGCTGGACGAGGAGGCCACGGCCGAGCGGGCCGCCGTCCTGGGCCTGTGGACCCCGGTGTGCCGGTCCGTACCGGAACGGCTGCTGGATCTGGTGCTGCTGGTGGACTCAGGCCCCCCGATGGCCCTGTGGCAGCAGACGGAACGGCAGCTTCGCGAACTGCTGGAGCAGACGGCCGCCTTCCGCACCGTGCGGCGCGTCCCCTTCGACCCCGCCGCCGCCCGCCCCCCGGTGCCCGCCGGGGAACACCGGCTGGTGCTGGTCCTCACCGACGGCGGCCATCCGGCCTGGCGCGACGGCCGGGCGGCGGGGCTGCTGCACCGGATCGCCGCGCGCTCCCCCACCGCCGTACTGAGCCTGCTGCCCCAGCAGCTCTGGGACGTCACCCTGCCCACCCTCACCCGGACCAGGCTGCGCCCCCCGGCCCCGGCGGCCCCCAACAGCGCCTACGGGGCCCGCTGGAGCGCGCCCGGGGCGGACGCCCTCGGGCCGCGCCCGGTGCCCGTGGCGCCCGTGCCCGACGACTCGGACGCGATCCCGGTGCCCGTCGTCGAGCTGCGCCCCGAGTCGCTGGGCCGCTGGGCCCGGCTGGTGGCCGCCGCCGACGGCGGCGAATGGCACACCGTGGCGGCGCTGCTGACCGCGCCGGGACGGGATCTGCGCGCCGAGCTGGTCGGCCCGGACGCCGGCTCCACCGAGATCCCGGCGGGCCTCCCGGCCGCCGACCCCTCCCGGCCCGCCGCCGTGCTGCGCGCGGCCCGCGCAGCCGAGGTCGTACGGCGCTTCCGCTCCCTGGCCTCCCCCGTCACGTACACCCTCGCGCGGCGGCTCGCGGCCGTTCCGCTGAATCTCCCCGTGATGCGGCTCCTCCAGCAGTCCCTGCCCGGCGCCCGGTTCTGGAATCTCGCGGAGATCGTCCTGCGGGGTCTGGTGCGCCCCATCGACCCCATCGACCCCACCGATCCGTCCGCGGACACCGAGGACGCCCACCGGGTCTCCTTCGACTTCGTGGAGGGCGTACGGGAGGAACTGCTCGCGCTGGGCAACCGGGCGGAGACCATAGGGGCGCTGCGCCAGGTCCAGCGCCATCTGGGGCCCCGGCTCGAAGCCCTGTGGCACGGCGGGTCCGCGCTGGTCACCCCGGACGGGCAGCCCGAGGGGATGCCGCTCACCGAGCAGACGCGCCCGTTCGCCGCCCATCTGTACACCGCGCTCTGCGCGCTGTCGGGGCCGTACCTCTCCCGGGCGAATCAGCTGGGCAGACTGCTGCGGCCCGACCCCTACCAGCCCCGGGTCGTGGCGGACGCCGCCCCGTCCGGCGGTCCCCCGGACGGCGGTTCACCCGTAAGCAGCATCTCCCCAACCGCGCCTGCGCGAAAGGGTGATGGCCCCTCCACGCCCATGACCAGGGACAGCGCGTCAATCCCCGCGGCGGGCTCCGCGAGTGCGATACGTTACCGCCCTCGGCAGCCTCAAGCGGACACCCCGAACCGTACGGGGCACGCACCGCTGCCCCCACCCCCGGCGGCTCCCGAGTCACCCGGTCCCGCCCATCCGCCTGCCCGAACCAATCAAGGAGGCACCGCTGTGTCTGCCGGTATGCCGGTCGCCCCGGGCCCTCGGGGTCCGCACGACGCTCCCCGTATCTGGGGGAACGTACCGCAGCGGAACAGGAATTTCACCGGGCGGGAAGCACTGCTCGAACAACTGAGAGACCGTCTGGGCGGCGGGATCACCGCGGTACTGCCGGAAGCCCTCCACGGCATGGGCGGTGTGGGCAAGTCCCAGATCGCCATCGAATACGTGTATTTGCACAGCAGGGACTACCGGCTGATCTGGTGGATTCCCGCCGAGCAGGAGAACCAGATCGTCCAGGCGTTCATCGAACTGGGCGAGCAGATGGGACTCCAGGCGGGCTCCGAGATCAGCGCGGTGCCGGCGGTGCTGAACGCGCTGCGGATAGGCGAGCCGTACAGCGATTGGCTGCTCGTCTTCGACAACGCGGAAGATCCCAAGGATGTACGGAAGTACTTTCCCAGCGACGGCCCCGGCCGCATCCTCGTGACCTCCCGCAACTCCCAGTGGTCCAGCATGGCTAGCTCCCTAGAGGTCAATGTGTTCGCCCGCGAGGAGAGCATCAAACTGCTGCGCCGGCGCAGCCCCCAGCTTCCCGACGAAGCCGTCGACCACCTGGCGGCGGCCCTCGGCGACCTGCCGCTCGCGGTCGAACAGGCCGCGGTGTGGCTGGCCGAGACCGGTATGCCGGTCCAGCAGTATCTGGAACTGTTCGAGCGCAAATGGGCCGAGCTGCTTCAGTCCGATCCGCCGCCGGACTACGAGATGCCGGTCGCCGCCGCGTGGAACGTCTCGCTGGAGCGGCTGCGCGAGGACCGCCCGGACGCCCTTCAGCTGCTCCAGGTCAGCGCGTTCTTCGCGCCCGAGCCGATCTCCTGGGACCTGTTCTCCGCCGTACGCGGGGTCAATGTGCCCCAGGCGCTCCAGGCCGCGCTGGACGACCCGGTCAAACTCGGCCGCGCGGTACGCGAGATCGGCCGGTACGCCCTCGCCCGCATCGACCACCGGCAGAGCACGATCCAGCTCCACCGGCTGGTACAGCGCGTGCTCGTCGAGCAGATGAACGCGCAGGAGCAGGCGCAGATGCGGCACGCCGCCCATCAGCTGCTGTCCAACGCCGACCCCCGGAACCCGCAGCGCGCGGCCCACTGGCCCACCTACTCCGCGCTCCTGCCGCACATCCGCGCCTCCAACGCGGTCGAGTGCGAGGAGCCCTGGACCCGCCGTCTGGTGCTCAACGAGGTGTGGTTCCTGCGCGAGCGCGGTGACTACGCCGCCGCCCTCTCCCTGGGCGAGCGCGCCGCCACCATCTGGCGCGAGCGCCTCGGCGATGACCACCAGGAAGTCCTGTCGATCGACCAGCAGCTCGCCGAGACCCTGCGGCAGCAGGGCGAGGACCTGAGCCGCGCGTACGACCTCCAGGCCGGTCTGGTGGAGCGCTTCCGCAACGCGCTGGGCGACTCCCACGAGGACACCCTCCAGGCCCAGAGCTTCATGGCCACCCACCACCGCAACCGCGGCGCCTTCTACCGGGCCAAGGAGCTGGACCAGCGCGTCTACGAGACCACCACCAGGGAGTTCGGCCCCGACGACCCCGCCACCCTGCTGTCCGCGCACAACTACGCGGTCAGTCTGCGGCTCGCGGGCGACGCCGAGCAGGCCCGCGCCCTGGACCAGGACACCTGGCAGCGCCGGGTCGAGGTCCTCGGCAGCGACCACCTGTACACCCTGACCACGTACAACGCCTATCTGCTGGACCTCCAGGAGGTCGGCCGCTACGAGGAGTCCCTCGAAGGGTACGAACAGCTCGCCGCCACCCTGCGCGAGCAGCTCGGCGAGGACCACTGGTTCACCACCCAGGTGACCCGCAACCTCTCGGTGACCCGCCGCAAGAAGGGCGACCACGAGGGCGCGTACGAGCTGTCGTCGCACGGTATGTCCCTGGTCCGCAAGCGCTTCGGCGACGAGGGCCGCTACTACCTCCAGATGGCGCTGAGCCACGCCAACGACCTCCGGCAGGTCGGCAAGCTCCTCGAATCCCGCGACCTGAGCGCGCGGGTGCTGGACCAGCACCGGGAACAGTTCGGACCCGAGCACCCGCACAGCTACGCCGTCGCGATGAACCTCGCGGTGGCCCTGCGGCTCCTCGGCGAGCACGAGTCCGCCCGGCAACTGGACGAGGAGGCATCCGACGGCCTGACCCGCACCCTGGGTTCGGAACACCCCCGGACCCTGCTCGCCCGGATGAACCTGGCCAGCGACTACTTCGCCCTCGGCCACCCCACCAAGGCGTTCGAGATCGACTCCGCCGTCGCCGCCGAGACCGAGCGGCTGCGGCTCAACCACCCCGCGAACCTCGCGATCCAGCTGAATCTGAGCCACGACCTCAGAGCGCTGGGCCGCGACGAGGAGAGCCGCGAGGTCTACCGCAAGGCCCTCGACACCTACCGCGAGATCCTCGGCCCTTCCCACCCCGCGACCCTTGACGCCGAGAAGGGCCTGCGCGCCAACGCCGACATCGACCTCATCTCCCTCTAGGACGTTCTGACGCCCCGCCGGGCCCGGACCAGCCACTGCGCGGGACGGGCGGCGCGGCCCTCAGGATCTGCTCAGGGCTCCCCGGACCGGTGCCACGACGGTGCGGGGAGCCCTCGTACGACAAACCCACCAAGGCCAACCCGCCACTTGCACAACGCTATTGATCACCCGTAACCCGCCCGGCATACTGAGTATGTCCGGGGTGGGGGATACAAACAGACTTCCGAGTCTCCCCCGGTCGGAGGGGCGAGGCTCGTTCCTCCGTGTGATCAGTCTCCAGGGGGAGATTTGCGCGGACAAGTGAAGAAGGCGTGCGTCGCCACCGTCGCCACGGCAGCGGCCGTGGCTCTGACAGCGGGTATGACCAGCCCGGTGTCGGCGGCGGATGAGCGCACGGGCAACCAGTCACCCGCGGGCGGCGACGCCCCGGGCACGGCGCGGCCGGGGCAGGGTCCCCAGCAGCGCCTCACGCTGATAACCGGTGACCGCGTCGTGATCGACGCGAAGGGCCGGGTCGCCAGGATCGAGCGGGGCGAGGGCCGGAAGAACGTACCCATACAGACCCGGACCCACGGCGGACGCACGTATGTGGTGCCGTCCGACGCCCGGCAGCTGATATCCAGCGGCAAGCTCGACCGGCGGCTGTTCGATATCGCCGAGTTGAAGAAGGCAGCGGACCGCAAGGGCCACGGCGACGGCCTGAGGGTCATCGTCGGCTACGGCGGGGACGCGGCCGGGACGGCCCGGACAGAGGTGCGCGGCACGGGCGGTACCCAGGTGCGGCGCACGCTGGGGGCGCTGAACGCGGACGCGATCTCGACGCCGCGCCAGGACGCCGGGGACCTGTGGGCCGCGCTCACCCGCACCCGTGGCGACGGTGCGCGGACGACGGCGTCCGGGATCAGCCGTATCTGGCTCGACGGAATCCGGCAGGCCAGCCTCGACAAGAGTGCCGCGCAGATCGGTGCGCCCAAGGTGTGGACCCGGGGTATCGAGGGTCAGGGCGTCAAGATCGCCGTACTGGACACCGGTATCGACGCCACCCACCCCGATCTGAAGTCCCAGGTGGTCGGGGCCAAGAACTTCACCCCGTCCCCCGACACCAAGGACCGTGACGGGCACGGCACGCATGTCGCGTCCATCGCGGCGGGTACGGGGGCCAAGTCGGGCGGCAAGTACAAGGGCATCGCGCCGAAGGCGAAGCTGCTGAACGGCAAGGTGCTGGACGACGGCGGCAGCGGTGATGACTCCGGCATCATCGCCGGTATCGACTGGGCCGTGGCCCAGGGCGCCCAGGTGATCAACCTCAGCCTCGGCGGGGCGGACACCCCTGAGATCGACCCGCTGGAAGCTCATGTCAACAAGGTGACGGCGGAGAAGGGCGTCCTGTTCGCGATCGCGGCGGGCAACTCAGGACCGGGCGCAGGGTCGGTCGACTCGCCCGGCAGCGCGGACGCCGCGCTCACCGTCGGCGCGGTCGACGACAAGGACAAGCTGGCCGATTTCTCCAGCATCGGCCCGCGCACGGGCGACGGCGCCGTCAAGCCGGACGTCACCGCGCCCGGTGTGAACACCACCGCCGCAGCGGCCGACGGCAGCACCCTCGCAGGGGAGGTGGGGCAGAACCCGCCGGGATACATGTCCATCTCCGGTACGTCGATGGCCACCCCGCATGTCGCGGGCGCCGCCGCGCTGCTGAAGCAGCAGCACCCGGGGTGGAAGCCTGCGGAGCTGAAGAGCGCGCTCGTCGCGTCCGCCAAGGGTGGCCCGTACTCGGCGTACCAGCAGGGGTCGGGCCGTATCGCGGTCGACAAGGCCGTCGATCAGACCGTGATCGCCGAGCCGGTGTCGGTGTCCTTCGGGGTGCAGCAGTGGCCGCACACCGACGACCAGCCCGTCTCCAAGAAGATCACGTACCGCAATCTCGGCACCAAGGACGTCACGCTCGATCTGGCGGCCTCGGGCACCGGCCCCAAGGGCAAGCCCGCGCCGGCCGGGTTCTTCACGGTCGGCACCCCCCGGGTGACGGTTCCGGCCGGGGGCACGGCGACCGCCGATCTGACGGTCAACACCCGCCTCGGCGGAACGGCGGACGGGGGCTACTCGGCCGTGGTCGTGGCGACCGGCGGCGGCCAGACCGTACGGACAGCCGCGGCGGTCGACCGTGAGGTCGAGTCGTACGACGTCACGTTCAAGCACATCGGACGCGACGGCAAGCCGAGCGCGAAGATGGATAGCAACTTGGCGGAATTCGGCGGGCCCGACTACGACATTTCCGACCCCTCAGGCACCGCCACGGTGCGAGTGCCCAAGGGCCACTACATCGTGGACACCTATCTGGCCCCCGATCCGCTGGACGCCACCAAGGGCTTCGACTGGTTGGTCCGTCCCCGGCTGGACATCACCAGGAACATGACGCTCACCATGGACGCCAGGGCCGCCAAGCCGGTGGACATCCGCGTGCCGTCCGCCAACGCCCGGCAGACACTCGCGGCGGCCACCTACGAAGTCGACGACCCCACCGGCAGGTTGGTCAACTGGATCTTCTTCGACTCGTTCAAGAACATCCGCACCGCGCACCTCGGCCCGCAGATCACCGACGGATCGCTGTCCCAGACCTGGACCGCGCAGTTCAAGAGCGGGCCGTCCAGCGAGTACAACGTCGCCTTCGGCGGCAAGACGCGGAAGCTGGCCACCGGACTCACCAAGCACTTCACGGCGAACGAATTCGCCACCGTAACCGCCGGTCTCGGCTCATCGGCGAAGACGCCGGGCAAGGAAGGCGAGCTGGAGACCACGGGAACTCTGCCCGACAGCGGATTCTCGGCCTCGGGCATCGCGCGGGTCCGCCTGCCCAGGACGCAGACAGTGCACCTGTCCACCGGTGACGGAGTCCGGTGGGAATTCTCGTACCTCCAGCTCCCCAGGCAGAAGCCCGATGGACCGACAATCTGGGATGCCGACTACTCCATTCCGCCGAAGGTCTACCGGGCCGGCAAGAAGTACAGCGAGAACTTCAACACCGCCGTCCACGCGCCCGCCCTCAGCCCGGAAGCCGGAATCTTCCGCGAGGGCAACCAGCTCTGGGGCGATCTGCCGGTCTTCGCCGACGGGCAGGGTCACCGCGGTTCGTCGGACTACACGTCCGTGCGGACCACGCTGCACCGGGACAAGACGAAGGTCGGCCAGAACGATGACCCGCTGACCGGTACCGAGAAGTTCACGGTAGGGGCCGCGGCGGCGACGTACACGCTGAAGACCTCCGTCAAGCGTGCGGCCGAGGTGGCCGCCGCCGCGAGCCGGATCGACGCGAGCTGGACCTTCCGGTCCGCCAAGCCCGCGGGCGACGCCCCGGTGAAGGTGCCGGCCTCTGTGGCGCGGTTCGGTGCGAAGGTCGGACTCGACAGTACGGCCAAGGCGGGCGCGACCCAGCTCGTGCCGGTGACGGTGCAGGGCCCGGCGGCCGGCCGGAACCTCAAGTCGCTCACCGTCCATGTGTCGTACGACCAGGGCAAGACCTGGAAGAAGCTGACCGTGAACAAGGGCGCGGTCTCGGTGAAGAACCCGGCGAAGGGCAAGGGGCTCTCGCTCCGGGCCGCCTTCGCCGACAAGAAAGGCAACAAGGGCGCGGTGACGGTCTACAACGCCTACTTCGGCAAGTAGACCCACCCCTCGGGGCGGCCCTGTGG
>NZ_JBSGUP010000375.1:0-8084 GCF_053607985.1 Streptomyces sp. NPDC055078 | reverse complement strand
CTTGGTGACTCCGCGTACGGTCAGGGCGCGTTCCCGGCCCGGGTCAGTCGGCACGGCGCGTCCAGGCGGTCGGCAGCAGGTCGGGGAGGTCGACGCGATCCAGCAGCGGCTGCCAGGTACGGGCCAGCTTGAAGCCCTTCATCAGACCGCTCGCGGACCGGACGTCGGGCAGCGGTTCGCCGTAGCCCAGGAGCGCCTCGGTGTCCCGCAGATGGCCGCGGAGCCGCTCCAGCCACTCCTCTCCGGCGCGGCCCACCGCCGCACGGCCCGCCGCGGCGAGGAGCAGCCCGGCCTCGACCTCGTCGGCCGGCACTCCGGCGAAGGGGTCGAAGCTCACCTGGTCGCCCCCGTAACTCAGTTCGCCCTCGGTGCGCAGCCCGCGCACGGACAGGGAGAACTCCACCATGTCGTACGCCATCAGAACGGCGATCTCGGTCTGTCCCGCGACGACGGCGCCCTCGATGTCCTCCATGCGCGCCCGGCATCTGAGCAGGAGACGGGCGGCTCCATGGGCGCGGAAGGCGAGCAGCCGGCGCAGGCCGGGCAGGGGCGCGTCGGACCGGGCCGGGGCGGTCCCGGCCGCCGCGGCGGCCACCGCGGTCGCGGGCGGGGTGGGGCTCGTCAAGCTGACACCTCCGGGTCGGGGTGTGCGACACCGAGCCACACCATGTCGTGGACGAACAGCGGCAGGATGTCGTCCGGGGGAACGGATCCGGCGGGCCCCGACCAGATCACGGCGCCGTTGTCCCCTGCCGGGAGGTCCAGCCGGAGGACCTCCAGGGCGCGTAACTGCCAGCGGTCCACGACCGTACGGTCGTCGAGCGCCGTCGTCCCGATGCCGGTGGCCCAGCGCAGCACCGAGTGCAGGGGTGCGGCGGGGCCGATCAGGCCGTCGACGGCGTCGAGGCAGCGCGCCACCCGCTCGTGGGGCGCGAGCGGAGGCGGCAGCACCTCGCGGAGCAGGGTCAGGCCCTCGTTGTCGCCGAGCGCTTTGAGCTTCTCGCCCGCCCACTTCTCCGTGAAGTACAGCTCCCCGCCCGCCGCGGCCCGTGCGTTGAGCGCGGCGACGACGGCCTCCCGCGCGCGGACGGCCGCCGCCATGGGTCTGGGATCGCGCAGCCAGCGGGCGGCCTGCGCGCGCCGGTGCGCCTCCACTGTCCACCACTGCCGCACCACGCCGGCGAGCCAGGGCCGGCGCAGGCCCGCGTGCCAGGCGTCCCACGGCGGTGAGGCGGCCAGCGGCAGTCCCAGCGCCAGCCTGCTCGCGGTGTTGATGGCCCGGCGGCGGTGGTTCCACGCGTCCTCGGTGACGGTGGCGAAGCGCGGCCAGGGCTCGGCCGTCAGCCCGGCTGTGCTGTCCCGTACGGCGCTCGCCCCGCGGATGCTGACATCGATCAGTGTGCCGTGCTCGTGCGACTGGATGGGAAAGCGGGTGAGTCTGTCGTTCTCCACGAGAACGAGCAGATCGAGGTCACTGCGGTGATTGCCGAATCCGGCGAGCACCGATCCGGCGGCGACCGCGAGCGCGGGACTGCCCAGACCCTGGTCCAACTCCCCCAGCACCGCGTCTCTGCCGATTCCGCGCTGTTCCAGGAACGCGCCGAGTCGCTTTTCCAGAATGCCGGAATCCGGGAATACGGCGGAATGTGCCAACGTGGTTTCCATGGTGGTCGGTTCACCTCCAGATAACGGTGGCGACGGTGCGGCCCGGTCCCCTCGGGGGAACCGCGCCCCCGGAACCCTACGCAGCTTCCCAAGCGCCACGGCGCCGGATCAACGAATGTTCCGGCTGCCGGAACGCGACCTTTCGCCGACGCGGGCGGGGGGTTGAGAATCAACTCACCGTCAACCGATCACTGTTGACCGAACGGTTCCGCCCCCACCCCGCCGCATACCGAATTCGCCGCGCTCGCCGCTCTGTCCGCGACCTCCGAGGTTTCCTGGGACGCCCGGACTGACGGGCGGCACGGGGTCCCGACCGCCGGACAAGGAGAGGACGGCCCCGATGACCGCGACCGACCGGGGCGCGCTCGACGCCATCCGCCGGCATCTCTCGCCCCAACTGGCCCTCGTCTACGGCATGAACGGCTCCGGCTCGATCGAGGCGAGCGGCGAGGGGGCCCGCCTGCGGCTCTCCGACGGCCGAGGCGCGCTCGACTTCGGGAGCTACGCGGTGACCCTGCTCGGGCAGCGCCACCCCGCCGTCCTGTCCGCGGTACGCCGTGAACTCGACGCGATGCCGGTGTCGACCCGTGTCCTGGGCAACGGCACCACCGCCCGGTTCGCCGCGGCGCTGGCCGCCTACGCGGACCCGGAGCGGCTGACGAAGGTGTGGCTCGGGCTGAACGGCTGCGACGCCGTCGAGGCGGCGCTCAAACTGGCCCGCCTCGCCACCGGCCGCACCCGTGTCCTCGCCGTCGAGGGCGCGTACCACGGCAAGTCCCTCGGTGCGCTGGCCGCGACCTGGAGCCCGCGCTACCGGCAGTCGCTTGGCCCGCTGCTGGGCGGGGTGACGCATATCGCGGCGGACGCGTCCGCGATTCCCGGTGCCTTCGCCGCCGGCGAAGTGGCCGCCGTCATCGTCGAGCCCGTTCAGGGCGAAGGCGGTGTACGGCCGCTGGACCCCGGATTCCTGCGGGCTCTGGCATCCGCCGCTCGCGAGAACGGCGCATTCTTCATCGCCGACGAGATCCAGACCGGACTGCGCAGATGCGGGCCGCGCCTGGTCAGCACGGACACCGGGGTGCGGCCCGACGCCGTACTGCTCGGCAAGGCGCTCGGCGGCGGGGTGCAGCCGGTGTCCGCCGTGGTGGCGACGGAGGAGTTCTACGCGCCGCTGGCCGCCGACCCGTTTGTGCACACCACGACGTTCTCCGGGCATCCGCTGGGCGCGGCGGCCGGTGTCGCGGCGCTCTCGGCCGTGGAGGAACTCGCCGCGCGTGGCGAGCGTCTGGCCACGCTGCTCTCCGCCGGTCTCGCGCGGCTCGCCGGGCGCCACCCCGCCCTGATCGGGGACGTAAGGGGCCGGGGGCTGCTGTGGGGCGTGGAGTTCGCCACCCCCGCCGTGGCCGGAGACGTCCTGCTGGAACTCGGGCGGCGGGGGCTGGTGGTCTCGCCGTGCCTGGGGCGGCCGGAGGTGCTCCGGCTGCTTCCGCCACTGGTCGCCACGGACGAGGACGCCGAGGAGGCGCTCGCCACCCTGGACGCCGTCTGCGCCGCGGTACCCGACGAGTTCCGCTCCCGGGCCCCGGCGGCGCCCTGAGCCGGGTGGATCCGGCATGGATCCGGGAGGGGTGGATCCGGCATGGGTGGATCCGGCCGGGCCGCCCGGTGGAACGGCGCCCTCGGACACAGCGGGCACGCCGGAGACGAACGGCAGTACCAGCAGAGGGAGGAATCCGTGTGACAACCCCTGGAGGAAACCGCATGCCGCCGGTCACCCGAATCGAGAGGGACACCGTCACCCGCATCACGTCGGCCGACTCCCCCCTCCCCGGTGGGCCCGTGCACGGCTCCGTCCCGGACGCCGGGCCGCGCGCCGACCCCGTCCGTGCGCTGCGCGCCAGCCCCGCACCGTGGGCCACGACCGGCCGGCGCGGGACGCCGGCGCGCTCCACCGCACCCGAGAGGACGCGGCGATGACCGCGCCGGCGGGCGGCCCGGCGGCGGCGGACGGGCAGCACGGGGTCCAGTACCGCTACCACCGGGAGCTGTTCCCCGCGCTGCACGACTGGGAGCGCACCGAGCGGTCCATCATCGCGTTCACCGGTGAGGAGGGACCGAGCGGCCTGCTCGGTCTCGACCAGATGGGGCACTTCCGGCCGCAGGGCTGCGACCTGGTCGCCGACGCCATCGGCGCGGCGGATGACGGCTCCTTCGGCAGCGCTCCGCTGGAGCTGTGCGAACTGGGCAGCGGTTTCGGGGGCGCGCTGCGGTACACGGTGGACCGGCTCGTCGCGCGTGGGCCGGCCGTACGACGTGCGTACGGTGTCGACCTCGTCGCCGAGCACTGTGCGGTCAGCCGCCGTATCAGCCGCGCACAGGGGCGCGGCGCGATGACCGAGATCTGCGCGTCCGCCACGGCCGTCCCGCTCCCCGACGCCTCCCTCGACGTCGTGGTGGTGACGGGATCGATGCCGCACTTCCCCGAGCCCGGTGAGGTCATGCGCGAGGCCGGGCGGCTGCTGCGCCCCGGCGGGCTGCTCGTCCTCACGGAGGAGGTCAGCCTGACGCCTGGCGACGAGGGCCCGTCGGAGGCGTTCCGCGCGACCCATCCGCACGGTGTCTTCTTCACCACCCCGGTCGCCGAGCGGCTGCGCCAGCTCGATCGCGCGGGCTTCGCCGACGTGGTGCGGCGCGACCTCGGGGAGTGGGCCGCCGCACTGCTCGCCGACCGGCTCAAGGTGGTACGGATCTTCCGGGGCAGCGTCGCCCGGATCTACGGGACCGAGTCGGCGGAGCTGATCCGGCGTACCCTCACGGCGGCCCGCGACGAGTATCTGGCGGGGCGGCTGCTGCCCACCCTGTTCACGGCGCGACGGGCGCGACGGTCCTGAGTCGGCCTGCGAGAATGCCGCCCGGGGCGCCGCCCGGCGCAGGTTCCACCGTGAGCCTCCCGTACGTGGCGCCCGGACCGCTGAGGGGTGGTCTCTCCCTCCCCCGCCGGCTCCGGGCGCACATGGCTGTCGTCCGTGTAGCCGCAGGGCCCGGCGGTGCCGGGATGCGGATCACCAGACCTGAACCAGCTCGGGTGTTCGCTGCAGGGCACGCGACAGGGCGGCGCAGGCCGCCCTCAGGTGCGAGGCGGCCTTCGCCGGCTGCAGCCGCTGGGGGCCCGCGACGGCCAGCGCCCCCACAGCGGAGCCGGACGCCGTCAGTACGGGCGCGGCCAAACCGACCGCACCGGTCGCGCCGCGGATGACGGCGAATCCCTGGCCCAGGACCCGGGCGGATTCCTCGGCCCGCAGGGGTGCGCCCCGGGGCGGGAGAGCGGCACCCGCGCCGTACACGTGGAAGATCCTGGTCGCGGCCAGGGCCGCGGCCCGGGTCTCCTCCTCGGCGCCGAGCCCGGTGCCCGCGCCGTATGCGCGGCGTACCGCGTCCACCAGTGCCGCGTCATGGCCGAATGCGTCGAATATGAAGACGAACGCACTTCCCTGGGTGAGTTGATGCAGCTTTTCCGCATACGGGAATGCGAGATCGCGGAGTTTGAGCTGCCGGGGCACTTGCGCGCCGAGGACGAATAGGGCGACGCCGAGCCGCAGACCTTTCTCACCCCGCTCCAGCATGCCTTCCTCGACGAGTTCCGCGATGATCCGGTGGGCAGTGGCTTTGGGCATGTCGGCCCTACGCGCTATTTCTGAGAGCGGAAGTTCCGGTTCGCCAGGCCGAAAGCAGCGCAGAACGCTCATGCCGCGGGCGAGCATGGAGCGGGAGGACCTCGTCGATACGGACAAAGGCATCTCCTCCGAGAGTCCGGGGGGAGCAGCGTGGAGTACGAGCCGGCACCGCCCGACGGGCGAGTGCCTCCATGAAGGCCAGGTCGGCGATGTGCCGGGACAGAGCGCGGCGTCAGCCTTCGAGACATGAGACATGAGACATAGCAGGTCTTGCTGAAGGCGCTGGAAAGCGGTTCGGGGCTGTTCGAAGGCATGCTCCCGCAGCCGCGCCGAACCCCCCGGTTGGCCACCAGTGCACTCAACACTGGACAGAATGGGAACTCTAGCACTGCCGACCTCGATGAAATGCGGATCTGCACAGACATCCGGCCATTCCGTACGCGATCATTAAGTTCGGTTTGTGCGGTGACGACCACCGTCGACCCGTGATTGCGCGGGGGCGGGCAGTTCCCTTGCAGGGAAGATATTGATGGATTCGGCCAAACCGCAGAGAATCGGCCATTCTTTCAGAATGTGTCCACAGGGGGGCGCAGAGGCGTTCATGGGGTCGCCAAGAGGAGTGAACTGGTCGTTCGCCAGGGAATTCACCGGGGCCCCGAAAATCGAACGCGCCATAACCGGGCGAAGGAGATCGCCGCCCGTACGGACCGCCGCCCCTGGACGTCCGGGGCCGCGCGGACCGCTCCGGTGGTGGGAGCCGGTGTCGCCCCCTTGAGGCGATCGGAGAGCCTCGGCGTAGTGTGGGCGGGTCGATCAAGGTATCGGTGGGCCGGTACGGCAGTGGAGCCGGTGCACGCGGTCCAGCGCACAGGATTCGAGGACGGCACCGCATGTACAGCTCACCCGACGCGCTCGGCTCCACGGATCTGCCCGGGGAAGCGTCCACGGATCTGCCCGCGCAAGCGACCACGGATCTGCCCGGGGAAGAGTCCACGGCTCGGGCCTGGAAAGCGGCCATGGAGCTGTTCGGGGAATCGCCGCTCGACCTGTTCGGGGAATCGTTCGTCCGGGATCCCCACCCCTCGCTCGATCTGCTGCGGGAGGCCGCGCCCGTGTACCGGGATCCGGGGACGGGCCTGTGGCTGATCAGCCGGTACCAGGACGTGCGCGAAGTACTGCTCGATCCGGTGACGTTCCTCCCCGACAACGCCCAGCACGCCGTCACCCCGCTCTCGGTGGCCGCGCTCCGGCGGCTCGCCCGGGCCGGCTTCTCGCTGCCGCCCGCGCTGGCGGACAACGGCGGGCCGTCACACCACGGGCTGCGCCGGGTGGTCACCCGCTTCTTCAACGCCCAGCGAGTCGCCGGCTCCGTACCGTTCATCGAGCGCACGGCACGGGAGTTGCTGGTGCCGGTGGCACAACGGCTCGACGCCGAGGGGAGCTGCGAACTCGTCGCGGACTTCGCGCGCGTCCTGCCCTGCCGGGTGATGACGGAACTGCTCGGTGTGGAGGGGGCGGACCCGGCGACGCTGTCGCGGTGGAGCGACGCGTCCCTGGAGCTGTTCTGGGGACGTCCCTCGCCGGAGCGTCAGCTGGTCCTGGCGGACGAGGCCGCGGAGTTCCACACCTGGCTGACCGGCCGCTGCGCCGCCGAGGCCGCGCCGGGGAGCCTGATGGCGGCGCTGCGCGAGGAGGCCCCGGACCTCGCGACCGCCGTGGCGGTCTGCTACTTCGTCTTCATCGCCGGACAGGCCACCACCGGCCAGCTGATCGCCACGGTGCTGCGCAGAGCGCTCGACGACGGGGCGGCCTGGGATCGCGCGGCGGGCGAGGAGGGCTTCGCGGAGGCGTGGTCGGAGGAGATACTGCGCCGCGAACCGCCGGTGACGACCTGGCGGCGGAGGTCCGCGCGGGACGCGCGTGTCGGCGGAGTGCCCGTGCCCGCCGGGGCCCCGCTGCTGCTGATGCTCATGGGCACCGGGTCGGACCCCGAGATCTTCGACGAACCCGCCCGGCTGTGCCCGCACCGTCCCAACGTCCGGCTCCATCTGTCCTTCGGGGCCGGGCGCCATCGCTGCCCGGGTGCCCTGCTGGCGCGTACCGAAGCGGCGGTCGCCCTGCGTACGGCCGCCCGTTCACTGCCCGGACTCATGCCTCTGGCGGGTGCGGAGACCCCGTATCTGGGGCTGCTGTCCTTCCGCGCACCGACCTCGGTGGCGGTCGGCCGGCGCTGACCGGAGCAGGGGCGGGCCGCGCCGTTCGGGCAGGCGCCGCAGGCCCGGAGCCGTCGGCTCCGGTGCCACGGGGCGCATCCGGCTGTGCCGCGCAACCACTGGGCGGGGGCCCTCGCCCAGTGGACGTTTGGCCCACTCCGGCGTACGGGGATCCTCCCCCTGAGCACCCTCACAGCGAGGCAGCGCTCCGCTGAGAGCCAGGGGGACTTCACGTGACAGCTGTGCCGCAATCAGTCGGACTCCACTCGGCTCCGCGCGTGCCGGGCGCGGTGCCGCTCCTGGGGCACGCGCTGAAGATGTGGCGCGACCCTCTCGGCTTTCTGCTGTCGCTCCGTGAGTACGGGGATCTGGTCCGCATCGATGTCGGCACGCTCCCCGTCTACGTCACCACCACAGCTGAGCTGGTCCACGACGTCACGGTGCACAAGGCCCGGCACTTCGAGAAGGGCCGCTTCTACGACCAGCTGCGGCCACTCGCCGGCAACGGCGTGGCGATCGCCAGCGGAGACGT
>NZ_JBSGUP010000374.1:0-8084 GCF_053607985.1 Streptomyces sp. NPDC055078 | reverse complement strand
GGGTACGCCTGCGGCCTCCGGGACGGTCCCCCAGGCGGGGTCAGCCGATGACGCGGGACTTCAGCCGGGCCAGGGAGTCCGCGAGGGCTTCCTCGTCGACGCCCACCAGCCGGCCGTCCTCCTTGCGGATCTCACCGCCGACGATGACCGTGTCGACATCGGCGGAGGTGCCGAAGATCACGGCGTACGCGGCCGGGTCGCCCACCGGACGGCCGTAGCGACCCGGGTCCAGGACGACGAGGTCGGCGAGATTGCCGGGCACCAGGGTGCCGAGCCGGTCACCGAGGCCCAGGGCGTGGGCGGCGTTGGAGGTGATCGTCGCCAGCAGCTCACCGGGGGTGGCCGTCGCGGAGTTCTCCCTGGGGGAGAGCGGCAGCCGTCCGCCGTCGCGGGCCTGGAGGGCGTCCTGTGCCTGCATCAGGGTGTTGCTGATCCTGAGCTGGGAGAGCAGGTCCAGCGGCACCCGGGCGGGGGTGTCGGTGCCGATGCAGAGCTTGACGCCCGCCTTGACGGCGCGGTTGAGCACGGTCAGCGAGCGGCCGACGGAGACCTCGACCTCGGGTGTGACGGAGATCGCGATGCCTGCCTCCGCGATGAGCCGCAGCTCCTCGTCGGTGGCCGCGTTGACGTGAACGGGGATCAGATCGCTGCCGAGGAGGCCCTCTTCGTGCATGTCGAGGATCTGGTGGGGCGCGTTCTGGTGCAGTGTGGAGCGCAGTCCCAGGCTCCGGGCGAACTCGGTCTCCCTGCGGAACCGCTTCATCCCGACGACCTCGATCTCGGAGAGCCCCACTCCGAGTCGCACCAGGGCGTCGTCGCCGGTCGGCACGGTGGCGCTCAGCGCCGTGATGTCCTCGAACTTCTCGTCGAGATCCCGCTCGGGCCTGGTCTGTCCCTCGTAGGCGTAGCCGAGGGTCAGCCCGTATCCCATCAGTGCCCGCTGGCCCGTGCGCCCGTGGGCGTCGAGTACGGCGCGGGCGTGCTCCGGCGACCACAGGCCGTGGCAGAAGTCGACCACGCCGGTGATCCCCCGGTCGAGCATCTCGATGCCACAGGCGTACACGGCGGCCCCGAAGTCCTCCGCGCTGTACTTCTCCCGCGAGGGCGACACCAGGTTCTTGTAGAGGTCATGCGTCCACATCTCCGAGGCGATGCCCCGCAGCGGCTGCTGCCACATATGGATGTGTGTGTCGATCATTCCCGGGATGACGATCTTCCCGGTGGCGTCGATGGTCCTGTCTGCGGGACCCTCCAGCTCGGCGCCGATCGCCTCGATCCGGTTGCCCCGGACGAGTATGTCGCCCTTCTCCAGGCTTCCGTAGCGGGCGTCCATCGTGGCGATGGCGGCGTTCTTGATCAGGATGCTCGACGGCATTGGCTCACTCCTGGTCTTTCGGTGTGCGGTGGTTTTCGGCGGGGCGCGGCGGTGTTCGGCGGGGGCTACTTCTTGGACACGAGTTCGGCGTAGCGGACCACGGAGGCGAGCGTCGGCGTCGACTGCACGTTGTCAACGGTCTTGCCGTCGTAGGCGAAGAACGCCTGGGCCTCGTGGAATCCGCAGTCCAGGGCCTGGTCGTTGACGGACTTCGTCAGGTCCTGCCACGCCAGGTCCGCGGCCTTGTCGTCCGGTGCGGCGAGGGCGCGCTCGACGATCGAGTCCAGCTCGGGGTTGGCGACCTTCTTCGGGTTGCCCGGGCCGGTGGGGCCGAACTTGTACAGGTAGTAGTCGTAGACGCTGGCGTCACCGAAGTCGGACAGGATGGCCGCCGGGTACTTCCCGTTGTTGTAGACCGTGTAGTACTGACCCCAGGTCATCATGTCGAGCTTGACGTCGATCCCGACCTTCTTCATCTGGTCGCGGAACAGCTCGGCCACCGGGCGCTGGATGTCGTACGTGGGCAGGGTGAAGCTCACCTTGGGGCTGCCCGCATCCGCCAGCAGTTTCCTGGCCTGCGCCGCGTTGTGCGGGTAGCCCTTGACGGCGGGGTTGTAGCCCTGCTGCCCCTCCTTCATCCGCTGGGAGAGGACCTTCGACATCCCGTTGTACTGGGCCTCGATGTACTGCTGCGGATCCATCGCCAGACACATCGCCTGCCGGACCTTCTGGTCCCCGAGCACGCCCTTGGTGTCGTACATCTGCAGGTGGAACACGGACTGCGGGAAGGTGTTCAGCGACAGTCCGGCCTGCGTGACCCGGTCCAGGTACGGGGCGGTGGTGTAGGCGATGTCGAGCTGCTTGCTGCGGAGCGCGTTCATCAGCGAGTCGGGGTCGTTGATGAAGTGGACCTCGATGCCGCCGTTCTTGATGTTCGCGGCGTTGCGGTACTTGTCGAAGGGCTTGGCCACGACCTTCGAGCCGGAGACCGAGGCCGCCGCGTCGTAGACGTACGGGCCGGTGCCGGACGGCTTCTTCGCCCAGTCACCGCCGGCCAGCGCCTTCGGCGAGACGATGTAGCCCTGGCTGCGCGCCAGGTTGGGCACGAGGTTGGGCGCGGCCGACTTCAGGGTGATCCTGACCTGGCTGGTGCCCACGGCCGTGATGGCGGTGACCGGGGCCATGACGGGCGCCCACTGTCCCTTGCTCGCCCGCATCCGCTCCAGGTTCTTCACGGCCGCCGCCGCGTCGAACGGTGTCCCGTCCTGGAAGACGACATTCTCCTGGAGATCGAAGGTGATCTCCTTGTCCGTCTCCTTCCACGCCTTGGCCAGCGAGGGGGTGATCGTGACGCCGTCCTTGGCCAGCGTCACCAGACCCTCGTAGACGAGCGCGGTGTAGGTGGTGTTGCTGCGGTCGATGGTCTCCCAGTCGTTCAGCGGGACCGCGACACCGAACCGTACGGTCCCCTTGCCGTCCGCTCCACCGGTTCCGCCGGAGCCCGAGCCGGAACCGCACGCGGTGACCACGGAGACGGCGAGGGCCACCCCGAGCGCCGGGTGGATCCGGCGGCTTCTTCGGCGGACGGTCCGTCCCGGGTGCGGGCCGGGCGCCGCTGAGGGGGACCCGGAGTTGGCGTTGTACATGATCGCTCCATGCTGTGAGGGTGTGCTGAGCCGGGCCGTGGCGCCCGTGCGGGAAGCCACGGGGCCAACGGCGCGGATGAGTGGTGCGGGTGGTGAGGTGTCAGACCGCCGCTCGTGACCGGCGCACCTCGGCGGTGTGGTGGCAGGCGACCAGCCGCGGTGCCCCGGTCCCGGGGCCGGTACCGCCGTCCCCCGCGACGCCGGCGGGCAGCGGCACGGGCACCGGCCCCGGTGTCTTCGTACGGCAGATGTCGGTGGCCCAGCGGCAGCGGTTCCGGTACGGGCAGCCCGCGATGTCCCCCAGCGGGCTCGGCGGTTCGGCCCTGCTGCCGAGCGCCCGGCGCCGGGCGGAGCGCGCCGCCTGTTCGTCGGCGTCGGCCACCAGCGACGACGCCATGAGCATATGGGTGTACGGATGCGCCGGGTCGGTGTGCACATCGTCCGCCGGACCGCTCTCCGCGATGCGGCCCAGATAGAGCACGGCGATCTCATGGCTGACATGGCGGACCACATCGAGATCGTGGGCGATAAAGAGATAGCTCAGCCCGAACTCGCGCTGGAGCTCCATCAGCAGGTTGATCACCTGGCTCTGGGTGCTCACATCGAGCGCGCTGACCGGCTCGTCGCACACGATGAGCCGGGGGCGGACGGCGAGCGCGCGGGCGATCGCCACCCGCTGCCGCTGGCCCCCGGAGAGTTCGTGCGGCATCCGGCGGGCGTGGAAGGAGGCCAGGCCCACATTCTCCAGGGCCTGGGCGACCTCCTTGTCCCGCTTCGCCCGGGACAGATCCCGGTGCCGAGCGATCGACTGGCCGATCGTGTCGGCCACCGACTGCCGGGGGTTCAGCGAGGACAGCGGGTCCTGGAAGACGACCTGGACGTCCTTGCGGTACGACAGCGGTGTCTTCCGGCCGAACCCGGAGATGTCGTGGCCGTCGAAGACGACCTTCCCCTCGGAGACCGGCGCGAGCCGCAGGATCGCGCGGCCGATGGTGCTCTTGCCGGACCCCGACTCCCCGACCAGACCGAGCGTACGCCCGCTCCCGATCTCGAAGCTCACATCGCGGACCGCGGTGAAGGAGCGGGTGCGTCCGGTCAGCCCGCGGCCGAGTGCGTAACGCACGCTGAGGTTGTCGACGGTCAGCAGCGGTCGGTCGTTCATTTCGTCCCTACCAGACGCAGTTCACCGGCCCGGAGACACCGGACGTCCTCCGTGAGCGGTACCGGAGCCACGGCGCAGGCCGCCGTGGCGTACTCACAGCGCGGATGGAACCGGCAGCCGGCGGGCCAGGCCCACGCCGGGGGGACCCGGCCGGGGATGGTCGCCAGGGTGTCGCCTCCGGTCCTGCCCTGCGGCATGGCCCCGAGCAGCGCCTCGGTGTACGGGTGCCGGGGACTGCCCAGCGCGCCCCGTACATCGCGTACCTCGACGATCTGGCCCGCGTACATCACACCCACGCGGTCGCAGACATCGGCCACGACACCCAGGTCGTGAGTGATGATCAGCAGTGACATCGACAGCCGCTCGCGCAGATCGGCGAGGAGGTCGAGGACCTGCGCCTGGATGGTCACGTCGAGCGCGGTCGTCGGCTCATCCGCGACCAGCAGTTCGGGGTCGCTGGCCAGGGCGGAGGCGATCACCACCCGCTGGGCCATACCGCCGGAGAACTGGTGCGGATAGTCCGCCAGCCGCCGCCTGGGGTCGGGCACACCGACCAGGGACAGCAGCTCCGCCGCGCGTTCGGCGGCCTGTTTGCGCGACAGATCGCCGTGGGCGCGGATGCCGTCGATCAACTGGTCGCCGATGGTGTGCACGGGCGACAGCACGGATACGGGGTCCTGGAACACCATGCCGATCCGGCGGCCCCGGATGCCCCGCCACTGGCGTTCGGCGAGGCCCACCAGCTCCGTACCGTCCAGGTTCACGGAGCCGCGGGAGATCTCCACACCACGGGGCAGCAGCCCGAGGAGGGTGGAGGCGGTGATGGACTTGCCCGAGCCGGACTCGCCCACGAGACCGAACGCCTCGCCGCGCCCCACGTCGAAGGAGACGTCGCTGATCAGCTCGGCGGTGTCCCCGGAGGGCCGGCCGGCGGTGACCGTCAGACCCCGCACCCGCAGCAGGGGGGCGGGACCGGAGCCGGCGGGGTCCGCCGTCGCCGCGGTCCCGGCTGACCCGGCGCGGGCCGGCCCGGCCTCGGTGCTCGCCACCGGGCCTGCCACGGCCGGCCCGGTCGCCACCGAGGCCGGAGCCGCGGCGGTGGTACGGGCGGCCCGGCGGCGGCGCCTGCGGCTCACCGTGGTGCGGCGCGCGGTGGCGTCCCGCAGACAGTCGCCGAGGAGGTTGTACGCCAGCACGCTGAGGGTGATGGCCAGGCCCGGGTACACCGCGAGCATCGGCTCGTCCACCACATGGGCGCGCGACGAGTCCAGCATGCCGCCCCAGCTGACCTGTGTGGTGTCGATACCGACACCGAGGAAGCTCAGCCCGGCCTCGATGAGCAGGGCGGTGCCCAGCGCGATCGACGCCTGGACGATGACGGGTGCCGCGATGTTGGGCAGGATCTGGCGCAGCATGATCGCCGGATTGCGCAGTCCCGTGACCCGGGCCGCGTCCACGTACAGCCGCTCGCGTTCGGCGAGCACCACGGCCCGGGTGATCCGCATGAAGCTGACGGCGAAGACCAGACCGACGGCGAACATCGCGTTGACGAGGCCGTTGCCGATGATGGCGACCAGCGCGAGGGCCATCAGCAGGGCGGGGATGGCCTGCATGACATCCGCGATCCGCATGCCGATCCGGTCCCACCAGCCGCCGAGGTAGCCCACCAGCAGTCCCAGACCCACACCGATGACGACACCGATGCCCACGCTCTCCAGCGAGGCGATGAGGGCTGTGCGGGTGCCGTAGATCAGCCGGGAGAGGGTGTCCCGGCCGAGTTCGTCGGTGCCCAGGGGATGGTCGCCGCTGGAACCCTGGAGCCGGTTGGCGATATCGGGAGCGAGGGGGTCGTGCGGCGCGATGATCCCTGCGGTCAGGGCCACCACCGCCTGGAGGAGCAGGAGTGCGAGACAGACCGCGGCGATCGGCTGTCTGATCGTACGGAGCAGGACTCCCGGCTGCCGGGGAGGCGCCTGACCCTCGTCCGCTTCCTCGGCCGGCGAGGTCTTCTCGCCGAGGGTTCCGGCGGTCACTGGGGCCTCACCTTCGGATTGACGACGCCGTAGAGGATGTCCACGGCGAGATTGACGACCAGGACGATCACGGCGACGACCACGATGGCTCCCTGGAGGACCGGGTAGTCGGCGCGGACCACACTGTCGATGAGCAGGGTGCCGAGGCCGGGAATGGCGAAGATGCGCTCGATGATGAAGCTGGACGCGACCAGTACGGACATCTGGACGGCCAGTACGGCCAGGACGGGGACCATGGCGTTCTTCGTGGCGTACTTGAGCACGATCCGGGTCCTGCTCACCCCCCGGGCGCGCAGCGCCTGCACATAGGGGGACTCCAGGGCCTCGATCGTGGCGCTGCGGGTCTGCCGGGCGATGACCGACGCCGTGTGCACCCCCAGCGCCAGCGCGGGCAGGATCAGCCCCTTCGCCCAGGCGGCGGGATCCTCGGCGAGCGGGATGTAGCCGACCGCGGGGAGCCACTCCAGTTCCACCGCGAAGGTCAGCGCCAGCAGCAGCGCCAGCCAGAAACTGGGCACCGCGAGGCCGAGGGCGACGATGACGGTCAGCGACCGGTCGGCGATCGAGCCGGGGCGCAGCGCGCCGAGCAGACCGAGGGGGATACCCGCCAGCAGTGCGACCGCCATGCCGGCGAGGGACAGCGACAGGGTGATCCCCAGCCGCTCGGTGATCGACTCCACCACCGGGACGCTGGTGAACAGGGAGGCCCCGAGGTCGCCCTGCACCGCCGCCGAGAGCCAGCCGGTGAACTGCTCGATCAGCGGGTCGCGCAGACCGAGCTGCTGGGCCATCTCCTCGTGCTGGGACTTCGGAGCGCCCTCTCCCAGGATCTGCGCCACGGGATCGGTCCCCGTCGCGCGGACCATCATGAACACCAGCAGGGAGACCAGGAACAGCGTGGGGAGTGCGGAAACGATTCTTCCCAGAACGAATTTCGTCATCTCTCCGCCCCGGGGACCGCTCTCCGCGATGCCCGGGAACCGCCCTGCCCCCTGGCCCGCGCCCCGGCCCTGTTCCCGTCGGGCGCCCGGGTGGCGCCTACGGTCCGGGACCCCGGCGGGGCGTCCAGCGGACACCTCTGGCCGGGCACGTATGCCGTTGTCACGATGCTGCTCCTTTGTTCAGTCCGCGAAGTGCCGGTGCGATGCGTGCTCGGTGCGTGCTCGGTGCGCGAGGTGCCGGGCTCCATGCGGAATGACCACATGTGTAACCCTTCAGCATTCGAGTAGTCAATGATCTTTCGAAAGTTTGCCGAGTGTTCGTATCCGGCTACAGTGCTCGCATCATCGCCGAAACGTCGCGGATGTCCTCGCTCCGTGGCGCGGGACGGCTGCCCTGCGGGGTCCGCAGACACTCCCTCGGGCCGCGAGCGGCACCACTGCCGGCGCGGGGGTGGCACAGCCACTCGGGATGAATCGGGACAGAGGGGGATCGGTTCCGGCCCCGGGGGCGGCTCCGGCCGCCCGTGTTCTCCCCTGCCCGGCCGCGGCCCGGTGACGGTGCGTCCGAAAGGCGATCACGCCGCACCGGTCCCGGCGCGGAGCCACGCGACGGAGTGGGTCGCGGGGTAGCCTCCGCACATGGCTGAGACTTTTGATCACGCACCGCAGGTGTGGACCGTCGCCCGGCTCCGGGAAGCCCTCGCGGACCTCCCGGACGGCACCCCCGTCCATGTGGGGGTCGCGGACGCGCCGGGTGACTTCGGCGGGTACAGCGAGTACGCGCTCGTCGACCTGGAGCCGGTGGAGAAGGACCTCCCGGGTACCCGGGGCGGCACCGAAGTCGAGTACACCCTCTTCGCCGACTACAAGGCGGGCCAGTACCACCGCGACCTGGTCTGAGCCGCGACGGCTACAGCCCCCAGGGCG
>NZ_JBSGUP010000373.1:0-8119 GCF_053607985.1 Streptomyces sp. NPDC055078 | reverse complement strand
TCGTGGCGGTGGACAACCCGCTGCAGCTGGGCTCGATGGCCCAGACGGTGGCCGGGATCGTCGACTACTTCGAGTTCGACCTCAAGGACGGCGACATCGTCGTCACCAACGACCCCCACCGCGGCGGCACCCGGGTGCAGGACCTGACCCTGCTCAGCCCGCTGGTGATCAACAGCGAGATGCTTCTGCACCTCGTCGTGCGGGTCCCGATCCGCGATCTCGGCGGGCAGGTCGCGGGGAACCTCTACCCGGGCGCGACGGAGATCCTGGCGGAGGGCGTACCCGTCACTCCGGTCAAGATCCAGCGCATGGGCCGGGAGGCGCGGGACGTACTGACCACGTTCCTGCTCAACAGCCGCCGCCCGGACGAGACCCGGCGGGTCATCGACGCCGCGAGCGCGACGCTCACGCTGGGCCGGCGGCGGCTCGCCGAACTGGTCGGCGCGCGCGGCACCGATGTGATCCGAGCCGGGCTCGCGCACGCCCTCACCTACAGCGAGCAACTCGCCAGGGCAGCCATCACCGGCTGGCGCGACGGCACCCACACCGCCGCCCGCACCCTGGAGGACGATCCGTCCGGCGGGGGGCCGCTCACCGTACGGTTGTCGGCCACGGTCGAGCGGGACACGCTCCTGCTCGACTTCACCGGCACCGACGGCCAGCGGCCCTCGTTCGTCAACAGTTCGTCGGGGACGACGGCCGACTGCGCGTTGCGGGCCGTCCTCGCCGTCCTCGGCGACACGGTTCCGGCGAACAGCGGGCTGCTGCGGGCGGTCGAGGTACGTACGCGGCCCGGCACCGCCACCCATCCCGTCGACCCCGCCCCGGTCGGGCTGGGTGTCCACCACTGCGGCAGCGAGGTCACCGAGACCGTCGCCGCCGCCCTGCGCGACGCGGTCCCGACGCCGCTGCCGGCGCTGACCGTTCCGAGGCCGCTGGTGCTGAGCCGGCCGGCCGGTGACCGCAGCGACCAGACCGACCTCGCCCGCTGGGGAGTCGGCGGTGCGAGCGCCACACCCGGACACGACGGCTGGGGCGGGCCCGCCCTGGCCGGCCGCGCCGAACTGCCCTCCGCCGAACAGTGGGAGATCGAGACCGGCACGCGGATCGAGCATCTGGAGTACGCCGCCGACACCTCCGGCACAGGGCAGTGGGCGGGCGCCCCGGGCGTGGAGGCCGTCGTCGGACTTCCCCCCGGCCACGCGTACACCCTCTGGACCCGGACCGCGGCGTGCCCCGTCGACGGGCTCGACGGCGCGGTCGCCGGCGCGGGCGGCGGGGTCGCGTTCCACACCCCGGGGGGATGGCAGCCCGCGCCCGCCGTCGCCGTCGAGGAGCCGGTCGCGGCCGACCTGCTCCGGCTGCGCCTGCCCGGCGGGGGCGGCTACGGCCCACCCGGGGCACGCGACCGGGCCGCCGTTCTCAATGACCTCGCCGACGGCCTCATCACCCCGGCGAGGGCCCGGGACGTCTACGGAATCGATCCCGGCGAACGCGACGACGACACACGGCAGGAAGGCGGTGGCCGGCATGGCTGACCCGATCACGGCGGAGATCATCCGCAGCGCCCTGGACACCACGGCGACCGAGATCTACCAGACCCTGACCCGCTCGTCGGAACACCCCGTCGTCGCCGAGTCCAAGGACTGCGGCGCCGGTGTCTACAGCTACGACGGGGTCGAGGCGAAAATGGTCGCGCGGGACGGGATCATCCTGCACTCCTTCGCACAGCTCAGCTCGGCACAGACCAGCCTGGACTTCTTCCGCGGCGACCTGGACCCCGGCGACGTCCTGCTGGTCGCCGACTCCTACTCCGGCGGCAGCCACATCGGCGACTACACGGTGCTCCTGCCGATCTTCTTCGACGGCCGGCCCACATTCTTCACGGCCACCCGGCTGCACGTCGCCGACCAGGGCGGCCCGTTCCCCGGCGGCGGCAACCCCAACGGCCGGGAGATCTGGCACGAGGGCTTCCGCCCGGGCCCGCTGAAGCTGGTCGAGAAGGGCCAGCGGCGCCGCGAACTCTGGGACTGGCTGAAGCGGAACAACCGGCTTCCCGATCTCCTGGAAGCCGACCTCGCCGGAATGATCGGGGCGTGCCGGAAGGGCGAGGAGCGCATCCGTGAACTCTGCGACCGCTACAGCCTCGACACGATCGGTGAGTCCCTGGAGTGGATCTTCGGCTACTCCGAGCGCAGGCTCCGTGAGCACATCCGAGGCTGGCCGGACGGCACCTACCACTCCGAGGTCTTCATCGACACCGACAACCGCGACCACCGGGACCTGAGGATCAAGCTGAGCGTCACGGTCGCCGACGACACCATGACGCTCGACTTCACCGGAACCGACCCGCAGACCGACGGCACCATCAACAGCGTCGTCGCCAACTCGATCGCCTGGGTCTCCGTGGCGATCTCCGTGCTCTGCCCGGAGATCCCCGTGAACTCCGGGCTGTTCAACGCGCTGACCATCAACCTCCCGAAGGGAACCCTGGTCAACGCCGATCCGCCCGCCGCCACGATGGACTCCACCCTGTGCTGCGGCGGCCAGATCGGGCAGGCCGTCATGAAAGCCTGCGAGCAGTTCGTGCCCGAGCGGGTCGGCAACGTCTCCGTCCCCCTGCCCATCCACTACGTCAGGGGCTTCGACCGGCGCCCGAACCGGGATCACCCCGACCCCGGTTCGGGCGACAGCTTCTTCCTGTACTGGGAGCTGTCGGTGACCGCCACCTCGTGCAGTGCGACATACGGCGTCGACGGCTGGGGCGGCTGGGCAGCCCCGTTCAGCGTCGCCCGCCCGGTGAACGTCGAGATCAACGAATGGCAGTTCCCCGGTTTCTACCACCAGGACGAGTACGCGACCGACTCGGCGGCCCCGGGCCAGTGGCGGGGCAGCCCGGCCTTCGTCATGCGCCGCACCCTGCGCGGTGCCCGCGACACCAGCGCGTACTCCGACCCGCGAGGCATCGTGCACCCGCTGCCCGGATACGCCGGCGGCTACGAGGGAACCGGCAACGTCACGATCTTCGACGAGGGCGGCGACACCGAACTGATCGTCGCCGACGGCAACATCTTCACGGCGTTCGACCCGTCGGTCACCGTCTTCGCGCAAAGTGGTGCCGGCGGCGGCTGGGGCGACCCCCTCGACCGCGATCCGCGCCTGGTCCTCGATGACGTCCTCGACGAATACGTCTCCCTCGAAGGAGCGAAAGCGGACTACGGCGTCATCATCGACCCCCGGAAATGGGTCGTGCTCCAGGAGGAGACCGAGCGCGAACGAGCGGCCCAGAGAGCCGACACCACACGGGAACGCCGGGGCATCGGCAGAAAGAACCTGATCGAACGCGCCAACATCGGACACAGGACGGCCGCGCGGGATTGAGCGGGACCGACGGACCGTCACGGTCCCGACAGCAGAACGCCTGCCGTACCAAGCAAGGAGACAATGATGTCCGAAGACCGACCCGCCCCCGCCCCCGGCCAGGCCACACCCATGAGTCCCCGGGACGTCGTCCTGGAACTGATCCGCGCGGCCAGCGAAAGTGATTTCGAGAAGTGTCTGGACCTCCACTCCGAGGACGTCGTGGTGACACTCCCGTTCATGCTGCCCGAACCGGTCGTCTACGAGGGGAAGGCCGCCCAGCGCACCCAGCTCGACGATCCGCAGTGGCAGGCCAGGGTGCCGCGCATGTATCACGACATCGAGTACCGGGACGTGGTCGTCCACGAGACAACCGATCCCCATGTCGTGATCGTGCAGTGGAACTTCGTCTCGCGCATCGGTGAGCAGACGGTGGTCCATCCGAACATTCTGGTGTCGGAGGTCCGGGACGGAAAGATCGTACGGACGACCGACTACCACAACCACGTCGTACGCGCGATCGCCAACGGAAACGCACAGGAGCAGATCAACATCATCGAGGACATGATCCTTCCCGAGGACAGGTGATCACACCGCGCGGGCCGGCCGCCGCGGTTCGGCGCACGCCACCGCGACGGCCGCCCGTCCCCCTCCCCACCGGTCGGCCTCGTGTGTCTGCCGGTTCCCCCTGAACGACCCGCGCGCCCACGCTGCCGGACCCGCCACGCTGCCGCTGTTACCTGTCATGCTGAGCGAGTTCGAGCCGATCCTCATGCCCTGGAGGCTTGATGCGTGCTGGCGTGGTGGTCGCCGCGTACCCCGGTGTGGAAGACCTCGCGGTGCGGGCCGAGGAGTTGGGCCTGCACAGCTTCTGGGTCAACGACACCCCGATGGTCTCCGGGGACCCCTTCGTGGCCCTGAGCCTGTGTGCCAAGGCCACCCGTCGCATCCGGCTCGGCATCGGCGTGACCTCACCGGCGCTGCGCTCCGCCCCGGCCGCCGCGAGCGGGCTCGCCGGCCTCAACGCCCTGGCGCCGGGCCGGATCATCTGCGGGGTCGGCACCGGAAACACCGCCCGTCGCACCCTGGGCATGCGGCCGGTCACAGCGGCCACGCTGGAGAACTTCACCACCGCACTGCAGGACCTGTGCGCCGGACGGCCGACCGTGTACCGCGAAGGTGACCGGGTCCGTGACATCCGGTTCCTGCACACCGGCGCACACGTGAACACCACCGACCCGATCGAGTTCGTCGTCGCCGCGCTCGGGCCGAAGGCTGTCGCCGTCGCGGGCCGCCGCGACACCGGCCTCATCTCCTTCGGCCTGCTGGACCCCACCGCCTGGCACACGCTGCACGAAGCCCGCCGCCACGCCGCCCAGGACACCCTCCGCGACGGCGATGCCCGCACGGACTCCTATGTGGTCACCTCGCTTCACCTGCTCGACGAGCACGAGGACCCTTACGGCGACGCGGCCCGGGATGCGACGGGCCACCTCGTCCTGTCGCTGCTGGCCTTCGCCGCCGACACAGCCGCCGACACACCCGCCTTCGCCGGGCAACTCGGCCCGGAGGAACGCGAGGCGGTGCGGCGGTTCCTCGACCGGCGCGGCACCACCGCCACCGCGCCGGACCGGCACACCAAGCTCTACCCCAACTACCTCGGACGCATCGCACCGCGGGACCGGGATCTGGTCCTGCCCTCGCTGATGGACACCCTGGCCCTGGTCGGCACCCGCGACGACCTCCTCGCCCGCATCGCCACCCTGGAACGGGCCGGCATCGACGAACTCCTCATCCAGCCCGTGATCGACCCGCCCACCGAGATGGCTCAGCTCGCGAATCTCCTCGCCTGAGCGGAGCCACTGAGCGGTAAGGCCGGCTTCCCGCGCAGCGGCTCCACCGCCGTCGAGGTGAGCCACCCGAGGGCGCCGATCGTGGCCATCCCGACGAACACCGCCGGATAGTCGATGATCGTGTAGCAGGTCGGCGAGCTGCCGGGCCCGGTCCGCACGCAGTCGCCGGCGGCGCGCGGCGGCGACCGGGAGGGCGGCGGGGGCAGGTTCGGCTGGCATGACAGGGAACGTACAAGGAGAACCTCCTCGTTGGTGTTGCCGCCGTATTGCGCCACCTGACGGCCCTGTGGGAGGCCGTCTGACCTGCGGCTTCAGTGGCAGGATGACGCGATCCGCCACCCTGGCGCCCATATGGTGGACTCCGGATGTCCACGATGCGGCTGCGGTCTCCTGGAGGGCCGCCCGCATCCTGTGGGGTGAGATCCGCCGCCGGGTAGGACGGCTCCCGCGACTCCGACGGCTCCGGGGATCAGGGGTTGGTCCAGGCGCCGGGGGCGAGGGTCAGCGCGGAGACGCCGTCGGGCAGGTCGGCCGCCGCGACATCGGCGAGGGACACACCCTCAAGGATCTCGCGCACATGGGACCGCAGCGCGATCCACAGAGGGAGCAGCGACTGGGCGGGGCCGGTGTAGGAGAGGTCCGGAGGGCGGACGCCGCGCACCGAGACCAGCGGTCCGTCCACGACGCGTATGACATCGGCGATGCTGATGGAATCGGCGGGCCTGGCCAGCCGGTAGCCGCCGTTGCCGCCGCGCCGACTGAGGACGAGGCCGCCCCGCCGCATATCGTTGAGGATGCTTTCGAGGAACTTGTGCGGGATGTCCTGGGCGTTGGCGATGGCCTCGGCCTTCAGTGGCCCCCCGTCCCGCGACGCCGCGAGTTGCAGTGCGGCACGTACCGCGTAGTCCGCCCTGGCTGAGATCCGCATGCGCTCATTATCCCCCGAGGGGTGATCGTGTGCGGCGTCGGCGGGTGGGGCCGGCGGGGAGCGAGTACGTCCGGGCCGCGGCGTCCCGCTCCCCGGTCTGCCGGTGGCGGCGTCCTGCTCCCGGTCTGCCGGGTGGCGGAGGGACCGCCCCCGACGCCCGGCCGCGCGCCGCCGCCCGGTGGCCCTGGCGAGGGCTCCGGCGGGGGCGGTGAGGTGTTCGGCGACCGGGCTCCTGCCGAGGGACCGGGCTCCGGTCGAGGACGCGCATACCGGCCCGTTGGGCGCGGATACGCATCCCGCGCGTGCACCCCGGCCCCTGCGGGCCGATGCCGGGCCGCCGTCAGTCCGGCCCGGTCACACCGTCTTCGCCGCCGCCACCAGCCGGTTGGCCGGGCGTGCCAGACCGTAGTGCTCGCGCAGGGTGCGTCCGGTGTACTCGGTGCGGAACAGGCCGCGCCGCTGCAGGATCGGTACGACGTGGTCGACGAAGTCCTCCAGGCCGCCCGGCAGGTGGGGCGGCATGATGTTGAAGCCGTCGGCGGCGCCCTCGGTGAACCACTTCTGGAGCTCGTCGGCTATCTGCCCCGGGGTGCCGGCGAAGACGCGGTGGCCGCGTCCGGCGCCGAGGCGGGCGATGAGGCCGCGCAGTGTGAGACCGTCGCGGCGGGCGAGTTCGGCGACGAGCGTGAAGCGGCTCTTGTTGCCGTTGATGTCCCGCTCCTCGGGCAGCTCGGGCAGCGGCCCGTCCAGCGGCAGCCCGGTCAGGTCGGTGCCGAGCATCCCGGAGAGCTGGGCGAGCCCGTACTCGGGGATCTGCAACTCCGTCAGCTCCTCCTCCAGCGCGCGTGCCTCGGCCTCGGTCGAGCCGATGACGGGGGCGATTCCGGGAAGCACCAGCAGAGCGTCCGCGCGGCGCCCGTGGCGCGCGAGCCGGGACTTGAGGTCCTGGGAGAAGGACCGGCCGTCGGCGAGGGTCTGCTGGGCGGTGAAGACGGCCTCGGCGTACCGGGCGGCGAACTCCTTGCCGTCCTCCGATGAACCGGCCTGCACGAGCAGAGGGTAACCCTGAGGGGCGCGCTGGACGTTCAGGGGCCCGCGCACCGCGAAGTGCGCTCCGCGGTGGTTGATCTCCCGCACCCTGTCGGTATCGGCGTAGATGCCGCGCTCGCGGTCGAGCAGGACGGCCTCGTCCTCCCAGCTGTCCCACAGCTTGGTGGCGACGTCGACGAACTCCCGGGCCCGCTCGTAGCGCAGCCGGTGTTCCAGGTGCTCATCCCGGCCGAAGTTGCGGGCCTCGTTCTCGGTGCCGGAGGTGACGATGTTCCAGCCGGCCCGGCCTCCGCTGATGTGGTCCAGGGAGGCGAACTTGCGGGCGGTGTGGAAGGGCTCGTTGAAGGTGGTGGAGACGGTGGCGATCAGCCCGACGCGCTCGGTGACCGCGGCGAGGGCGGACAGCAGGGTGAGTGGTTCGAATCCGCCGAGCGCGTTGTACCGGGCGTTGCCCCACAGGGCGAGACCGTCGGCGAGGAAGACGGAGTCGAGCAGCCCGCGCTCGGCGGTCTGCGCGAGCTGCTGGAAGTAGCGCAGATCGGTGACGCGTTCGGGCTGGGTACGGGGGTGCCGCCAGGCGGCGTCGTGATGTCCGGCGTTCATCAGGAAGGCGTTGAGGTGCAGTTGGCGAGGGCTGGTCGCGGTCATGGCGTTCCTCGGATCGGGGGCAGTGGGGACGGCAGGGCAGTGCGAAGGGACCGGGCGGCCGGGCGGCGGCAGGTGGTACGGACTGACGGGGAATCGGCGGACGTCGCGCCTCTCTGAAAGAGGGGGAGGGGACGCCTGCCGGGGTGCCACGGGCCAGAAGAAGCCCTCAGCCGGAAGGAGTGCCCGCATGCCCGGCTGCGGGGCGCGGCAGGGTGGGAACCGGCCCGGGGACGGGATCCAGAACCGGAACCGCCGGTCCTGCTCGGCCGGCCAGGCCGTC
>NZ_JBSGUP010000372.1:0-8131 GCF_053607985.1 Streptomyces sp. NPDC055078 | reverse complement strand
CAGCGCCGAAGCTGCGGGCGACCGACGAGCGGGGCTGGTTCCGTTTCCAGCGGCTGTACGACGCGGCGCGGTCGTGCCTCCAGGAGCCGGAGGACATTCAGAGACTGGTGCGGGAGGCCGCGGAGGAGGATCTGCGGGACGGGTCGGGGTGGCTGGAGATCCAGGTCGACCCGACGTCGTACGCACCGCGCCTGCTCGGTGACGACGTCGAACACGCGGGCGCCCGCGTCGTCGTTGCGCAGGGTGCGTTTGGTCTGGCCGTCGAACCGCGCGTCCGGGATCCGGATCGCGATCACCGCGGTCAGCCCCTCCAGGATGTCGACCACGGTCATCTTGTCCGCGGACGGGCCGAGGTGGTCGGCCACCACCCCGGCCAGCGCGCCCCGCAGGGCGTCCACATGCGACCCGCCCAGGTCGGTGCGGATGGTGTTGACGTAGCTGAAGATCTGCTCCGCGTACCCCTCGGTCCACTGGACGGCGGCGTCGATCACGCACCCGTCCCCGGCCCAGGTGATGGTGGCCGGCTCGGCGTGCACCTTCTCGGCGTCGCGGGCGCGGTACGCGAGCAGGCCCCGCACCCCGGTCGTCTCGCACAGCGACTCGTGCCGCCCGGTGCGGTGGTCGGTGAGATCGACCCGCAGGCCCGGGTGCAGATACGCGATGTCGAGCAGCCGGGCGTGCACCAGGTCCGCGTCGAGCACGTCCGAGGAGAAGATCTCCGGGTCCGGGCGGAACCACACCCGGGTGCCGCGGCGGTCGCTGTCGCCGACCCGCTTGAGCGGGGTCTCGACCGAGCCCCGGGCGAACGACTCGCTGTGGTGCGCGCCGTCGCGCCACACGTCCAGCCGCAACCACTCCGACAACGCGTTCACGCAGGCCAGGCCGACGCCGTGCAGCCCGGCCGAGGTCGCGTACGAGGAGTGGTCGAACTTGCCGCCCGAGTGCAGCGTGGTGAGCACCAGCTCACACGCCGGGATCCCGGCCTCCGGGTGCGGGTCGGTGGGGATGCCCCGGCCGTCGTCGGTGACCGAGCAGGAGCCGTCGCCGTGCAACTCCACCGAGATCGCGCCGCAGTGCCCGGCGGCGGCCTCGTCCACGGCGTTGTCGATCAGTTCGAGCACCAGGTGGTGGGCGCCGTCCGAGCCGGTCGACCCGACGTACATCGACGGGTTGCGGCGCACCGCCTCAAGCCCGGAGTAGACGGTGATCGCCTCGGCGGTGTAGTCGGTGGTCATGGCGCTCCGTTCCCGGCGAACCGCGGCTCGGTCAGCCCGGTGAGGGCCTGCTCCAGCCGGTCCACGTGCGTCTTCTTCAATGTGCACAGTGTCTCCAGCCAGCTCGCCAGATCGGCCACTCCGTCCGTGTGCGCCCGCGCGGCCAGGCCGGGGTAGCGTTCGGTGGCCTCCCCGAGGTCGCCGCTGATCGCCGCGGCGAGGTTGCGGCGGGTGTCGCCGAGCGCGCGGCCGGTGCCCGGATCGTCGCCGCCCAGCAGGTCGCGCAGCACATCCAGGTGCCCGTGGGCGGCGCAGGCCACACTCTCGGCAAGTTCGCCGAACACCCGGGCCGCCTCGGTGTGACCCTCGATCTCGGCGACCCGTGCGAAGTAGGTGTACCGCGCCGCGGTGGCCGCCTCGGCGCGGAACGCGGCCTGTACGCCGTCGGCGAGGGACTGGTCCGGTGCTGTGTCTTCCATGGCTGCCGTGTCGTCCATGGCTTCCGTGTCTGCCGTATCTGCCGTATCTGCTGTGTCTGCCGTGGCTTCCATGTCAGACCCTCGTTCCCGAGGCGACGACGAACAGCATGTGGTCGGTGATCCGCCCGCCCGCCTCGGCCACCGCGTGCCGTGCGCGGAACGCGGGTGACGCCCGCCCATAGCGGTCCCGGATGGCCTCCCGCGCGTCTTCGCCGATCGCGCCGTTGTCCGACCACACGTCCACGTCCTCCACCGACACGTACCGCTGCGAGCGCACCGGGTCGCACCCCGCGCCGGTGAGCAGGGCCTCGACATCGCCGGGCCGGAAGAAGTGCCGCCGGGCCGGGTTGCGCAGCCGCAGGATCTCGAAGTACTCGTCGCGGTCGTCGTCCCCGTAGGCGCACAGGTGGCTCAGCACGATCCGCCCACCCGGCCGGGTCACCCGCACCATCTCCCGCACCGCGTCCGGCAGTGTCATGAACTGGATCCCCTGGCGGCACACCACGATGTCGAACGTGCCGTCAGCGAACGGCAGTTCCTCCGCCGGGGCGATCACCAGTTCGTCGAGCATGTCGCGCGCCTGCTCGGCCATCTCCGGCGTGATGTCCACGCCGACCAGCCGCCGCACCCGCCCGGCGAACAGCCGTGACACCAGTCCGGTGCCGCATGCCACGTCCAGGACCGCGTCGCCCGGCTGGGGCGCGGCCATGGACCGCATCAGCTCGCCGAGCGCGTCGTCGGTGCACCACGAACTGGACCGGTCGTAGGTGCCCGCGCGGTCGGCGAAGTGTGTGCGGACGCTTCCCGTTTCGTTCATCTGCTCTCTCCTGCCAGAACCAGGGCGCGGCCCGGCGTCGCGCGGCGGCGCAGCCGGCGGACGGTGACGTCGCGCCGCCAGCGCCGGAAGTGGTTGCGGTCGGTGCACAGCGATCGCGCCTCCACCGCCAGCCGCACCGCGAACCCGCGCAGCGCGACGCCGAGCGGACCGGGAGCCGGTTCGTCCAGCGAGGCGCCGTCGAACGGGTAGCGAAGGGTCTCCATCGTCCGCGCGGTCACGCTCTCCACCTGCCGCCGCTCCCGGTCGGACAGCCCTCGCTGGTGGGAGCCGATGCGGGCCGTGGTGATCGGGTCGCCCGCCGTGCGCCAGGACGCCGACAGCGAAGCGGTCACCCGGGCGTTGCCGCTGAGGTGGTGCGCCAGCATCGCCGGCTCGACCGCCTCACCGATGAAGTCGCAGATCGCCCGGATCTCCCGGTCGGGCGCGGACACCAGGTCCTCGTACCGCACCAGGTGCACCACACTCGGCCCCCACCGCTCCCGGGCCGCGCGGGCCAGCTCCTGTTCGGCCGTCCACCGCAGCGCCATGCGGTACGGGTGGCAGTAGCCGAACACGGCCCGCTTCGCCGACGCGACCACATCGCGGGGATCCCGCACCAGCCACAGGAACCGCGCGTCCGGGAGTTCGGCGAGCACCTCGTCGACGTGCTCGACCATGAACGTGCTCTTGCACCCCCACCGGGCCGCGCCCTCCGCGACGCGGTACTGGTCGTAGATCGCCGACACCACCCCGAACAGCGACGGCGCCTTTCCACTCACGGCGGCCTCGGTCACCGCGGCCCGGTCGATCACGTGCGGCCACGGGTGGATGTGGTCGCGCAGCAACCACATCGCGTCGCCCACCATCGCGTCGACATCACCGTTGTACGGGATGCCGGACAGGTACCGCATGAAGTGCGGCGGGTGCGGGACCGCGATCCGCGAGTGCGCGTCGAGCACCAGCCGCAGCAGGTTCGACCCGGAGCGTTCGGTCCCGATGATCAGGATCGGGCCGTCCTGAGTGGACACCGGTCAGACCCCGGCCGCGAGCTTCTTCGCGCCGCAGTCCATCAGAGTGCTCCCGACCGCGGCCACCTCCGGGTCGGCCACCTTGTCCAATGTGTACTGTTCGGAACCGGGAACCAGTGGCGCGGCGGCGGAACTCCACTCCGTACGCCAGCCGGTCCCGGCGTACGACGTCGACCGCTCGGTGCCGTCGGCCGGCTGCGGGTGGAAGTACTGGAAGTGCTCCGGCCAGTGCTGGAAGTCCATCACCGGGCCGGGCTGATAGGCGTCGTACACCCGCTTGTACGCGTCCCGGCAGACCCGCTCGGGCAGCCCGCTCACGTTCAGGAACTCGTCCTCGTGCAGCGCCTGTTCGACCGACAGCCAGTTCAGGTGGTCGATCTCGGAGCGAATCACCTTGTTCCGCCGCGCGTCCTGGTACACCGTCGTACCGGGCATGGCCGACAGGTACTTCACCCGGGTCACATGGTTGTACTGCTCGGCGAACTGCACCATGTCCGACAGGGACTCCTCGGTCTCGTTCGGCAGACCGACGATGAGCAGCGAGCCGAACCGCACGCCGCCGTCGAACGTGGTGCGCATCGCGCGGACGGTCAGGTTCTCGCTGCTGCCCTTGCGGGCCTCGCGCAACACCTCGCGGCCCAGCGACTCGACGCCGTACAGGATGATGTCCGCGCCCGCCTCCCGCATCGCGTCGATGCGCGGTACGTCCATGTCGGCGCACCGGGTCAGACAGGTCCACCGCAGATCGTGCTGGGAGATCACGTCGCACATCTCGATGGTCTGGCCGCGGTGCGAGCTGAACGTGAGGTCGACGAAGAAGCAGAAATCCACGCCGTACTGGGTTTTCAGCCAGTCGAGGTCGCGGTCCATCTTCTCCGGCGACTTCGCCCGCACCTGCGGGGTGGTGCGGTAGCAGAACGAGCAGTCCATCTTGCAGCCGCGGCTGTAGGACGAGATCACCTGCGGCTGCATGCCGAGCGGCGACCGCGACTGAGGCCACAGGTCGAGCCGCATCCTGGGCAGCGCGTCGAGATCCATCATCTGGCCGCGCGGCGGCGTACGGCGCGTGTTTCCCTTCTCGTCCCGGTAGCAGATGCCCTTGACGTTCGGAAGATCCTGCTGCCACGAGCCGCGGGCGTAACTCTCCATCAGCTCCAGGATGGTGATCTCGCCCTCGCTGATCACCGCGATGTCGCAGTCGGTGTCCGACATGAACACCGACGGAACGGAAGTGACCAGCGAGCCGCCGCAGATGATCGGTATGTCCGGGTGCGACTCGCGGACCATCGCCATCAGCTCGCGGCAGAACGGGAAGTTGTCCTCGAACGTGCACACCCCGAGCACATCGGTGCCTTCGATGATCTGGTCGTACGCCGCCTGCAGCGGGTTCGGGGTGTAGCGGACGTCGACGATGCGCACCGGGTACCCGGCGTTGTGCAGCACGGTCGAGATGTACGTCGCACCCTCGTAGGGTGAGGTGAGGAAGAACTCCCAGCCGCGCGGCATGGTGAACGGCGAGGGCCCGACGATGAGGGTGAACCTCGGCAGGGCGGGATCGGTCGACACCGGTTCGGCGTCCTGGTTGCGCATCTGCTCGATGTAGCGCTGGTCGACGGTGCCGTTCGCGTCGGCATACAGCTCCAGGGCCAGGGATAACTTGCGCGCCATGTGAACTCTCCCTCGCGTCACGGTCCTCGCGTCACGGTCGTGGACGCTCCGCCAGGTAACTGTAGTGGCGGGATGTGCTGTTCAGCACTGGTGTTCAAACGGCCCTGTTCGTCGTTGTCGTACGCGGGGAGCCCGTTGTTAGCCTTCGGTGCCGCTGGCGTCGACAGAGAAATACAGAGGAACCCCGGTGACCCCACAGCCGAACATCCTGTTCATATCCCTCGACACCGTGCGCGCCGACGTGGCCTATTCGGGGAAGTACCCCGGCGTGGAGCGGCTGCGCGCGAACGGGGTCAGCTTCACGCAGGCGATCTCGTCGTGCCCCCTGACGCCGGTCAGCCACGCCACGGTGTTCACCGGGCTCCAGCCGCCCCGCCACGGAGTCAGGCACCTGTTCCGCGAAGCGCTGGACAAGCGGGTGCCGACGCTGGCGGAGTGCCTGTCGGCGGCCGGGTACACGACCGGCGCGGTGGTGTCCTGCCCCGGCCTGAACCAGTGGTACGGGATCGACCGCGGGTTCGACTTCTACGACGACGAGATACCGCTGCTGCCGGACGGCCGGGACCCGCTGTCGGTCGGCGACGTGAAGCTGCGCGGGCTGGCGCTCAAGCGCGCGCCGCTGGTGGTCGAACGCGCCACCCGCTGGCTTCAGTCGCTGGACGGCGACGGCCCGTTCTTCCTGTTCGCGCACTTCTTCGACGCGCACTGGCCGTACGAGCCGCCGGAGGATGTCGGCGTCGAGGTGGCGAACCCGTACGAAGGCGAGGTCGCCTACACCGACCACTACGTCCAGCTCCTGCTGCGCCGTATCGCCGAGATGGGCCACGACATCGAATCGATGCTGGTGGTGTGCTTCTCCGATCACGGCGAGGACCTGGCCGGGTGGTACCCCAACGACCATGCCGGCGACCTCGGCCACCCGTACGAGGAGGGCCACGGCTGCCTGCTGTTCGACGCGACCCAGCACGTGCCGCTGATCATCAGCGGCCCCGGGGTGCCGGTGGGGATGAGCGTGGACAGCCAGGTGCGGCTGGTCGACATCATGCCGACGGTGCTCGACCAGCTCGGTCTTGCCCCTCGGTCGTCGGACGGTGCCTCGCTGACCGAGTTCTTCGCGGACGGCACCGGGGCGTCCCGCGAGGCGTACTCGGAGACCTACTTCCCGCAGGAGCGGGCCGCCGCCTCGGACGAGTACCCGGACCTGAAGGCGCTGCACGCGGTGCGGGCGGACGCGCGGAAGGTGATCTGGGAGGCGGACGGGCGGCAGGTGTGGGCCTACGACCTCGCCGCCGATCCGAACGAACTCGGCGGGCGGGTCCTCGTATCCGATGAGGACGCGTGACAGCAGGGGTTACCTCGGCGCCTCGTTCGGTCCGCCGGGTGCTGGTCGCGAGCACGATCGGCACCGCCATCGAGTGGTACGACTTCTACCTGTACGCGACGGCCTCCGCGCTGGTGTTCGGCCCGCTGTTCTTCCCGGGATCGTCGGCTGCCGGCGGTGTGCTCGCGTCGTTCGCCACCTATGCGGCCGGGTTCGTCGCGCGCCCGCTTGGCGGCCTGCTGTTCGGCCACTTCGGCGACCGGGTGGGCCGCAAGGCGATGATGGTGTGGACGCTGCTCGTCATGGGCATCGCCACGTTCGGCATCGGCCTGCTGCCCACCTATGACACGGCCGGTGTCCTCGCGCCGGTCCTGTTGGTGACGTTGCGCGTCGCGCAGGGCATCGGCATCGGCGGCGAATGGGGAAGCGCGGTGCTGCTCAGCACCGAACACGGCCCGCCCGGACGGCGGGGCTTTTTCAGCAGCTGGCCCGCGATGGGCTTCGCGGTGGCGTTGTTCGGCAGCAACCTGACCTTCGTGCTGATCTCCAAGCTGCCCGAGGAGGACTTCCTGACCTGGGGGTGGCGACTGCCGTTCCTGGCATCGAGCGTCCTGGTCGGCATCGGTATCTGGGTCCGGCTGGGGGTCGAGGAGACACCGGAGTTCCTGCGCGGCCGGGCGGAGAACCCCGCCGCCCGGGTGCCGGTGATCATGGTGCTGCGGCGGTGGCCGCGCCGCGTGGTGATCGGCATTCTCGCTTCGCTCGGCACCGGGTCGGTGATCGCGATGTTCACCGTGTTCCTGGTGGCGCACGCGGCGAAGGCCGGTCCTGAGGTGCGGTCGACCGTGCTGACCGGGCTGATGATCGCGGCCCTGGGAGAGTGCGTGACACTGCCGGTGTTCGGCGCGCTGTCCGATCGGTTCGGCCGCCGGCCGGTCATGATCTTCGGCTACGCGGTCGCGGTGGTGGCGATGCTCCCGGCGGGCGCCTGGCTGACCTCGGGTGATCCGACGCTGGCCGCCCTGGTGTTCATCCCCGCCCTGACCATCGCGCACGGCGCGATCTACGGTGGCCTGGCGGCGTTCCTGGTGGACCTGTTCCCGACCATGGTGCGGTTCTCCGCGATCGCCGTGACCTACCAGGTGGGCGTCACGATCTCCAGCTTCCTGCCACTGATCGCGGTCGCGATCACCGACGGCTCGTCGGCGCTGCTTCCGGTGATCGCGCTGTTCGCGGTGGTCGAGCTGGCGGCGGCGATCGCCGTGGCGTGCGCGCCGGACTCACGCGCTGACGCGGACCTGGCCGCGGACCTGGCAGGCAAGCGCTGACCAGTCGGCCGCGCAGTCCATGGCGAGGTCGGCAACGACCGGTGACCAGCGCTGGGGGACGGCGGCGGCGAGGCGGTTCCACTGCGCGGCGTCGAGGGTGTTGGCGTCGAGCAGCCGCAGGAGCGCGCGGCCGATCTCGGAGAACCGCAACGACGGATCGGTGCGCAGCGAGAGCAGGAACCGGCCTCGTTCGGCGCGAGGCGTGCCGTAGGTGCCGTTGTCCCCGCCGGTGTTGATGCCGGTGTTGTTGCCCGGTGCGTTGTTTTCTGCGTTTCC
>NZ_JBSGUP010000371.1:0-8154 GCF_053607985.1 Streptomyces sp. NPDC055078 | reverse complement strand
GTACAGCAGGGGCCCGGCCCCGTGCGCGGCGGCCAGGCTGCCGCCCGCGGGACCGTGCTCCAGCACCTGCCACTCGATGTGCGGCCATCGGTCCGCGCACCAGCCGCGCAACCGGTGGGCCGCCGTCCGCTCCTCCCCCCGTGGCGCGGGGGTCCTGTCGAGCAGCCGCAGGACATCCAGCAGCCGCTGTCTCAAAAGCGTCCCCAGTCGTCGGAAGCCGGACGCCACACATCGATGTTGCGCGGGTCGGCCGGCATCCTGCGGGGCCGGTGCGTCCGGTGCTCCTCCGGGGTGAACACCCGGTGGTCGTCGCACAGCTCGAACCGAGGGCCGAAGCGCGGATCGTGCAGGTAGAACGCGATCGACGTCGACGCCGAGTGGTTGACGATGTCGGAGGCGATCGGGGCGCCCTTGTACAGCGCGCGGGCGCGCATCCGCATGACATGGTCGAGGCTCTTCATCGCGAAGCACAGGTGCGCGACATAGTGCTCCGTGTTCTTCTGGACCGCGAGGCTGTGGTGGTAGCGGTCCTCGCAGCGGAAGAACGTGGTCGAGCCGACGACATGGTCCGATGGCAGGAACTTCAGAACGTTCTGGTAGAAGTCCAGCGTCTCATCGAACTTCGCGGTGGCGATGAAGGGGTGCACCAGGTCGAGCGGCCGGATCTCGATGTGCGGCGGTTCGGCGTACTCCTGGAACTCGGTGAACAGCTCGACGACAAGGCCGTTCGGGTCCTTCACCGCGAAGCCGTTGTCGCACAGCGCCCGCTGCCGCTCCTGCAGTTCGAGGACATCGAGGCCGGCGTCGAGGACGTTCTTGTGCAGCTGTTCGAGGACCTCTTCGCTCTCCACGCTGTAGCCGACCGCGGTTGTCCACCCGTCGGTGCGCTCGGGCGCGTGGATCAGCTCGATCGCGTGGTGCTCGATGTCGGCGCGCAGGTAGGCGTAGTCGTCCGTACGCTGCTCCAGCTGCAGACCGACGTGGTATTCGAGGAACTCGATCGTGGCGGGCATGTCCGGAACCTCGATCCGGGCGTACTCCATGCCGTACGGGCCGCGGGGGCGGGTGCTCACCGGCGGTGTCCTTCCTGCCGTGAGCGACGCACGCTCGGCGAACTCGGACTCGGACTCGAACTCGAACTCGAACTCGAACTCGAACGAGGTGATGGCCTGCTGGGCGATGACCGGCCGCCAGCGCGTGCGCACGAAGTTCTCGTGGGACTCGCTGCCGAGATAGGCGAGCAGGTCGTCCTGGCTGTCGAAGTCGACGGCCATCGTGTGGGTGAAGGTCTGGTCCCGCGTGCTGATGTTCTCGCCGAGGACGAAGCCGCGCATGGCCGGGTACCGGTCCGGGAAGGTACGCAGCTCGCCCAGCACGGACTCACGGGTCGCCCGGTCGGCTCCGTCGGTGAAGCGGAAGGACAGGGTGTGTCTGATCATCGGGTCACCATCCGTGGCCGGCTAGAGGATGAAGCTGAGCCGGGCGCCTGCCGCCAGCGACTCGTGGCCGAGGACGGAGCGCCGCAGCCGGAAGCGGAGCCCGTCCCCGGTCGGCACCAGCAGATGCTCGTACCACCCGATGTAGGCGTCGAAGTGTCCGTCGCGGGCGCGGTGCACCACAAAGGAGGCAGCCACCCGGAAGGAGTCCTCCGTATCCTCGGACAGCCGTACGTTGGACACCAGCCGGTGTGTGCGCGAGTGCGGGTTCTCGGCGTGCGCCTTGCGGGACTTCAGGCGCTTGACCCGGGCGCGGAGCAGGTCCCAGTCGTCGTCGACGAACGATCCGGTCTCATGTGGCGACCAGCCGGGCCGGTGGTCGGTGGTCGGGATCTCGTAGCGGGCGCCGGACTCGAAGAGGGCCAGCCAGCCGTCGTAGTCCCAGTGGTCGAGGATGTCGGCCTCGGCGTAGAGGAAGTCCTCCACCTCCGGCCGGGTGATGGTGCGCCCCGCACACCGCACGGAGCCGCCGCCGCCGCTGCCGCTGCCGCTGATGGTGGTCATCGCACATCCCTCCCCGCCAGGAAGGACGCCGGACGCTCTCCGTTGATCTCGATGCCGTCATCGATCCCTACGGCTTCGACCCAGTGCCGCCAGAAGCCCCGCATCGCGCCTTCGTCGACCGACCGGCCCTGCACACCCTTGACCTCGTCCGCCATGCCTCGCGACATGTCGCTGAAGTCCAGCTCGGGCGCACCGGTGCCCGCCGTGGCCTGGATGCCGCGCTGGACCGCCTCGTACGCCTCGATGTCGTCCGGTGTGGCGAGCCCGCCGGGGCCGACGAAGCTGACGACCGTCTTCATGCGCAGGGCGCGGGTGTCCGCGTCCTCGGTGCGCGGGACCAGTTGCCAGGCGCGCACATCGGTCTGGTCGGGCGCCACAGGTTCCAGTTGCCGGATCGACAGGCCCTCGATGTCGAACAGCAGCAGGTTCGGGAACACGAACAGGATGTGGCTCTCGTCCGCCACATGGTGCGCGCGCTTCTCCCCCAGCCGGCGCGTCATCTCGGCCCGGTGGGCGTCGGTGCGCACCCGCTCGTCCTCGCCGAAGCGCGGTTCCCAGATCATGCTGATCCGTCCGCCGTGCCCGGTGAGGACCAGCAGGCCATGGCCGTTGCCGAGGTTGTACGCGTACTGGTTGTCGTCGGTGACGGCGTAGCCGCTCTCCCGCAGGTAGCCGACGAACGTGTTGTGGGTGGGCGCGAAGTGGTATCCGTCCATCGCGTTCTCGACGGCGAGTTTCCAGTTGCCCCGCACGCTGTAGAGCTGCGTACCGGGGAGTGTGGTCATGCCGCCGGTGTGCTGCTGTTCGATCATCGTCAGATAGTCGGCGGCGTCGCCGAGGTGATCGAGCAGCGGCGGAACGTCGGGGTCGAAGGAGACGAAGACGAACCCCTCGTGGATCTCCAGGCGTGGCACACCGCGCAGTGCCATCGAGGCCCGGAACTCCTCGCTCGACTCGTACGCGCCGGCGTCGGGGATCGCGGCGACCTCGCCGTTGTTGCGGAACGTCCAGGCGTGGTAAAAGCACTGGAAGAGCCTGGTCGAGCCCTCCTTCTCGCGGCACAGCACGGTGCCGCGGTGTGGACAGGAATTGAGGAACGCGTGCACCTCGCCGGCGCTGTCCCGGCAGAAGATCAGCGGTCGGCCGCCCAGTGTGCGGACCTTGAAGTCGTTGGGGTTGGGGATCTCGGTCTCGTGTCCGAGATAGAGCCAGGTGTGCATCCACACCCAGCCGCGTTCCCGGGCGAAGATCTCCGCGCTTCGGTACGCCTCGCGGTTGACCCGGAAGGTGAGCTGGTCCCAGTCCTCGACGATCATCGGCGCTGGGGCGGTCCGGGGATTGCTTCCCATGGGGAGTTTGCCTCTCACAAGTCCCGACCCGAGTGGCGCACAAAGTGAGACGCCATCTCGAATTTCGTTCTCAGCGTCCCCCAGGGGCCTCGATGGTGTCAAGCATTCACCCCGGTCGGTTGACATCCGGGGTCGGTGCGACCATCATCCTGTTCCGCATTGAAATACACCGTCTCGCATGTTGTGCGACCGTGTGAAGGGCAACAAGCTCGTGCCGTATGTCATCACTCAGTCCTGCCTCGACATCATGGACAAGTCGTGCATGGAGGAATGCCCGGTCGACTGCATCTACGAGGGCGACCGGATGCTCTACATCCAGCCCGACGAATGCGTCGAGTGCGGGCGCTGTGAACCCGTCTGCCCACAGGTCTCCATCTTCCACCACGAGGACCTGCCGGAGGAGAGCAAGCGCTTCGAGCGCCTCAACGCCGAGTTCTTCACCCTCGGCACCCCACCGCTCGGCTCACCCGGCGGCGCCCGCAAGACCGGCCGGGCCGGCCGCGACCACCCCGAGGTGGAAGCGTGACGGGCCCCGCGCCCACGGGCCCTGCGACCACGAGCCCCGCGACCACGGGCGCCGGCCCCGAGGTCTCCGTCGACCTGCTCATCATCGGCGCCGGCCCGACCGGGCTGTACGGCGCGTACTACGCCGGCTTCCGCGGTATGAGCGTCGCGATCGCCGACGCCCTGCCCGAGGTCGGCGGCCAGATCGCCGCGCTCTACCCCGAGAAGCTCATCTTCGACGTGGCCGGCTTCCCCGCCGTCCGCGGCCAGGAACTGGTCGACCGGCTCGCCGAACAAGCGGGCCAGTCGGACCCCGTCTATCTGCTCGGACACGGGGTCGTCCGGCTGGACGACGCCGGCGAGGGCATCGTCGCCACCACCGACGCCGGGGCGCGGATCACCGCCGGTGCGGTACTCGTCTGCGGCGGCATCGGCAACTTCGTCCCACGCGAACTCCCCACGGGCTCCGAGTACCTGGGCCGGGGACTGCGGTACTTCGTGCCCCGACTGAACGAACTCGCGGGACAGGACATCGTGGTGGTCGGCGGCGGGGACTCCGCACTGGACTGGGCCCTGTCACTGGAACCGATCGCCGCCACGGTGACCCTGGTGCACCGGCGCACCCGGTTCCGGGCCCATGAACGCACCGTCGAGCAGGTGCACACATCCTCGGTGCGGGTCCTGACGCCCTACGAGATCCAGAAGATCTCCGGTGACGGGCCGGTTTCCCAGGTCGTGGTCGCGGGCCCCGACGGCGACCACATCATCCTGCCCGCCCAGACCGTCGTGGCCGCGCTCGGCTTCATCGCCGACCTCGGCCCCATCGAACAGTGGGGACTCCGACTGCGCCGCCGGCGCATCCTCGTCGACCCCACCATGCGCACCAGCCGGCAGTGCGTCTTCGCCGCCGGTGACATCGCCGACTACGACGGCAGGGTCGGCCTCATCGCCATCGGCTTCGGCGAAGCCGCCCTCGCCGTCAACCACATCGCCACCCTCCTCGACCCCACCCGCTCCATCACCCCCGGACACTCCACCGACACGTAGGCTCGCTGCGGCTCGCCGTACCAGCGGCGCGGCTCTCCGTACCAGCGGCGCGGTGAACGGGAGCGCTTCCGGGGCTGCCGGCCGCCGGTTCCCGTTCACCGCCGCAGCTCACCGTGGATAAGCGCCGCAGCACCCTGCACACCCCTTTACCATGACGTCATACAAGACAGCGTTTCATTTGACGTCCTTATCAATGTGACTGAGCATGGACAGGAGCGTGGAATCCATGGCCACGAAGGTGCAGCGCGGCACCGGCGAGCAGGACGGTCCCGACCGGATCGCCCCGACCATCCAGACAGTGCAGCGTGCGGCGCTGATCCTCGGCTCGTTCACGGTCGGCAAGCCGCATATGAGCCTCAACGAGATCACCGCGCGTCTCGGGGCGAGCAAGGCGACCGCACACCGCTACACCAAGGCACTGCGGGCGGCGAATCTGCTGCGGTACGACGAGCGCACCTCGCTGTACTCCCTCGGCCCCCAAGTGCTCACGCTCGCCGCCGCGGCGCGGGCCGGCCTGCCGATCGTCGCCGCCGCCGAGCCGTACATGGAGGAGCTGGTCCGGCGCATCGACGAGACGATCGTGCTGTCGGTCTGGGACGGCGAGTCGGCGACCGTGGTGCGCTCGGTGGACAACACCGACCACATGGTGCGCATCAGCGTCCGGGTCGGCTCGCGCCTGAACCTCACGTCCTCGGCGCAGGGCCGCGTGTTCCTCGCGCTCCTGTCCCCCGAGCAGGTACCGGCCCTGCCGCGCTCGGTCCGCAATTCGGCCGAGTTCACCGAAGAACTCGACGCCATCCGGCAGCACGGTCTTTCGGTCAACTCCCCCACGGTCAACGGAGTCCGCACCATCGCGGCGCCGATCTTCGAGGGGGACAAGATCAGCGGGACACTCGCGATCGTCGGGACGGCGGTGACCGTGTCCGACGACGTCAAGTCGCCGATGGCCCAGGCACTGCTGGAGACCGCCCGCGCGTTGTCGCAGCGGCTGGGCACCTCCGACGGCACGCCCAACGGCCGCTGATCCGCTCGCGGTGACGGTGGTCCTTCTGTACGGTCCGGTCCGCCACCCGCGGTTCCCCGTGGGTGGCGGACGCGTGCGCCCGTGACGCGGGCGACTCGGCCTCGGCGGCAGCGCGCGCCGGGGTGGGGCGTACGCCGCTCAGGGAAGCAGATCGGCCCGTGGCGGGACGAAGAAGTCGATGTTCACACAGGGGGCCTCGGTCGGCTCCACATAGTGTTCGCTGCCACGGGGTACGAGCAGGAACGAGCCGGCCCGCATGTCGTGCGCGACACCGTCCACGTAGTAGTTCGCACGCCCCTCGGCGATGTGGACCAGTTGGTCGAAGTCCTCGTGCCGGTGCGGGTTGAGCGTCATGCCGACCTCAAGGTCGTGGTGGCAGATCATCATCTCGTCCGTCGCGTAGACACGGCGACGGACCCCCGGCCGCACCTCGGTCACCGGAAGCTCTTCCCAGTTGACGACGGTGCTGAACAGCGCTGCGTTGCGTGTGCTCACTGATCTCCCTCTCCCTCTCCGGCGGCGGCGCGCAGGCCGGCCGCCAGCATCTGCAGGTCCGAACCGACCACGAGACAGCCGGCGTCACCGAGGCCCAGGTCCGCCGCGGCGCCCCGGGTCGGCGCCCAGCCGCCGAACGCCACCGCCGCGGCACGGGCGGCGTCTCTCACCCGGTCCACCGCGGCGCGCAGCACCGCCGGATCCGCCGGCAGGCCCAGGTCGACCGCGAGGTCGGTGCTGCCGACGAAACACACATCGAGAGCGGCGGCCAGATCCGGCAGCGGGTCGGTCCTCGCCGTCTCGATCTGGCCCACGAGCACCGGGGGGTCGTCCTGCTCGGCGCGCAGGAACCCGGCCGGCGTGACCGCTCCGAACCGGGCGGCCCGGTTGGCCAGGCTCACCGACCGGCGGCCGGCCGGAGCGAACCGGGTGGCCGCCACAAGTGCCTCGGCCTGGGCGGTGCGGGTGAGCATGGAGAGCTGGATACCGGCCGCCCCGGCCTCCAGCAGCCGGTTGATGGCGGCGGCGTCCACCTCGGGCACGCGGACCAGGGCCGGCAGGCCGCAGGCGTCCGCGTGGCGCACCAGGGCGACGGCGTCCCGCTCGGTGAGGGTGGAGTGTTCGAGGTCGACGACCACGAACGCGAACCCGGCCGCCGCGGCCAGTTCCACCACGTCGGGCGACGCCAGCTTGACGAACGTGCCGACAGCGGGTTTCCCCGCCGTCAGGGCCGCTCGGAGACGGCGCCGCAGCAGATGGATGTCACCGCAGGTCATCGGATCCTCCCCTGGAAGTGCGGGTGTGTCGGGCCCACTGCGGGTGTGTCACGCCCACGGGTGTGTCAGGCCCACGGGTGTGTCAGGCCGGCTACAGACCCCGCCACGGCACGATGTCGACCTCGGCACCGCCGTGCAGCACCACGGTCGGCTCCAGGCGCGGCGCGAGAATCGTGTTGCCTGCCGCGTCGGGCAGTGTGACCTCTTCGGTCTCGGTGACGACCGTGACGTCGGCCCGGCCGCCGGCCTCCAGGCGCCCGTAGCCCTCGGCGTCGAGCCCGAGCAGCCGCGCCGGCGCCACGGTGGCCCGCCGGACGCACTCCTCCAGCGGGGCGCCGAGCGCGACCAGCTTGGAGATGCTGGTGAGCAGGTCGAACACCGGGCCGCGCCAGTTGCGCGCACTGGTGTCGGAGCTGAGGACATCGGGCAGGAATCCGTCGGCGATCGCCCGGCGTGCCACCTCGAAGCTGAGGTTGCTCCTGCCGTGGGCGGAGTCGAACAGCACACCGCGCTCACGGGCGGCGGTCACGGCGGGCTGCACACGGTCGCCGTCGAGGATCCCGTGCGGCTTGCCGGTGTAGCAGTGCGCCACGATGTCGCCGGGCCGCAGGAAGTCCAGGACGACGGGCAACGGCTCCGCGGTCTCGCCGATGTGCAGCATCAGTGGCAGGCCGGCCTGTTCGGCCAGCGACACGGACTTCTTCAGCAGCGACTCCCAGTTCTCTCCGACGACGTCGTCGGAGAGACGGATCTTGAAGCCGCGCACGATGTCGGGGTGGGCCTCGGCGGTCGCGAGCGCGTCCTCGGGGACCAGGGTGTCGGGGTTCAGCAGCTCGCCGAACCTGAAGTCGATCAGGCCGAGCACCGAGACGTTGAGGAAGTTGACGATACGCAGCGGGTTCGCCTCGACCACCAGCTTGCGGAAGGCCGCGAACGTCGAGGCACCGGCCGTGCCGGCG
>NZ_JBSGUP010000370.1:0-8155 GCF_053607985.1 Streptomyces sp. NPDC055078 | reverse complement strand
GACGCTCATGTTCACGAGCATGCGGTCCCGGAGGATTCCGGCGTTGTTGACGAGCACGTCGACCGAGCCGAAGGCGTCGATCGCCTGGTCGATGAGCGACCTGGCCCCGTCGGGGTCCGATACGTCGGCCGTGTTGATCAGGACCTCGGAGCCCCGGGCCCGGAGTTCTTCGGCCAGCTCCGCCACCGGTGAGGTGTCGGCACCGGTCCCGTCGGACGCGCCGCCCAGGTCGTTGAGGACCAGAGACGCGCCGTGCTCGGCGAGCAGCCGGGCGTACCCGGCCCCCAGTCCGCGACCAGCGCCGGTTACCACGACCGTGCGGCCGGTCAGTCTGCGATCGTTCACGCCAATGTCTCCCAGTTTTCTTGATCTAGACCAGGGTCCCGGTGTGCCCCTGCCAGTACTCGTCTCGCAGGCGGCGCTTGTACAACTTGCCGTTGGGATCACGGGGCAGCGCGGTGACGAAGTCCACCCGGCGCGGCACCTTGAATCCGGCCAGGTGCTCCCGGCAGTACGCGATGAGTTCGTCCCCGAGTTCCGGGCCGCCGTCGTGCGAGTCGGCGGGCTGGACGACGGCCAGTACCTCTTCGCCGAACTCGGTGTTGGGGATGCCGAACACGGCGACGTCCGTGACAGCGGGATGGGCGAGGAGGACTTCCTCGACCTCCCGTGGGTAGATGTTCACGCCGCCGGAGATGATCATGTCGCTGGAGCGGTCGGTGAGGTACAGATAGCCCTCGGCGTCCAGGTAGCCGATGTCGCCGGCCGTGACCATGTCCCCGTGGTAGGTCTCGGCGGTCTTCGCCGCGTCGTTGTGGTATTCGAACCGATGGTTCGCCATCGCCGTGAAGTAGACGAGCCCCGGCGAGCCCGCGGGCAGTTCCTCCCGCGACCCGGGGTCGAGGATGTGGACACCGCCCCCGGCCCACGCGCGCCCGACCGAGCCCGGGTGCTCAAGCCATTCCTTGGAGGTGATGACCGTCGAGCCGCCCTCGGTCGCGGCGTAGAACTCGACGAGGATCTCGCCCCACCAGTCGATCATGCGCCGCTTGACGTCCACCGGGCACGGCGCCGCCGCGTGGAAGGCGGCCCGGTGGCTGGAGAGGTCGTACCGGTGGCGGACCTCCTCCGGCAGCTTGAGCATGCGGCTGAACATCGTGGGGACCCACTGGCTGTGGGAGACGGCCTCGCTCTCGATCAGCCGGAGCGCGGCTTCCGCATCGAAGCGCGGCATGATGACGGCCGTGCCGCCGATGGTGTGCTGTCCGAACGACCACAGGGCCGGGGAGGAGTGGTACAGCGGCCCGGTGCACAGATACCTCGCGCCGTCCGTCAGGCCGTACTGCTCCATCACCGTGCGCATGAGCGACGGTGAGTCACCCGGCCGGTCCATGGTCAGCCGCGGGCGGATGCCCTTGGGTTTGCCGGTGGTTCCGGACGAGTAGAACATCGGGGCGCCCGCGTACTCCCGGGCGATCGGCGTCGCCGGCAGACCGGCGACGACCTCCTCGTACGAGAGGGTGCCGGGCACCCGGTCCGAACCCGCCGTGACGCAGATCCGGTGGATACCGAGGCCCTCGGTCGCGCCGGCTGCGGCCTCGGCATGGTCCTGGTGGAAGAACAACACTTTCGCGCCACAGTCCTGGACGATGAACCGGATCTCGCTCGCGGTCAGATGCCAGTTGACCGGAGTGAAGTAGAGCCCGGAGCGCATCGCCGCCCACCAGATCTCCCCGAACTCGGCGACGTTGGGCAGCATGACGGCCACCCCGTCTCCCGGGGCGACGCCCAGTGCGGCCAGCGCGTGGGCCACCCGGTTGGATCCGGCGTCGAGTTCCGCGTATGTCACTGTTCGCCCGGACTCACCGAGAGTAATCGCCGCGCGGTCCGGGTGTCTCTCAGCCATCGTGCCGATGTACATGATTGCCCTTAGCTCGGAGGGGGTTGCCGCGTTGATGAGCGCGAGCGGTGCCCCAGGCTCCTGCGTCGCTTTCGGTGGCGAGTCTGCCTGAGGGCAGATGACCAAAACAAGACATCAGCAGAACTTTTTTCTGTCAGGTAGAGGACTATGATGCCGTCGACCGGCCGTTTCCGCGATCGGTGGCTTCAATCCACCCGGGCTACAGGAGGATGTATGGCGCTGCGCATCTGGCACCAGTCGATGACCGAGCTGACCAATCAGGCGGTCTACGCCGGCGCCCTGGAGCGGCACATCGGGCAGGTCGTGGACGCCGGCGTAGTCGTGGATCTGCACGGCGTGCGGCCGGGCACCTACGGTGACATCCCGCCGTCGCAGGCGCTCAGCTACCCCTTCGCCTTCCACGCCCTGCTGCGGCAGGTGCTCGACCTCGTGATGGAGGCCGAGGACGCCGGATACGACGCTGTCGCGCTCGCCTCGTTCGCAGAACCGTTTCTGCGCGAAGCGCGCTCGATCGTCGACATCCCTGTTGTCTCCATGGCTGAAAGTTGTCTGCTCACCGCCTGCACCGTCGCGCGGCGCTCGGCCCTGATCAGTGTGACGCCCGAGACCGCGCGGATGGCCGACGCCATCGTCGCGGCGCACGGCTTGCGGGAGCGGGTCGCGGGCGTATACGCGCTCGATCCCGAGGTCGACGAGACCGTGCTAGCGCGCGCGTTCGACGACCCCACCGAGCTGCTGACCAGCTTCCGCGCGGCATGTGCGCACGCGAGCGCCGACCGCGCCGATGTGTTCATCCCGGCGGAAGGCATCCTCAGCGAGGTCCTCGCGGCGCACCAGGTCCGCGACATCGACGGCACCAGTGTCATGGACGGTGTCGCCGTGGTGCTGAACCACGCCGTGATGCTGGCCGGCCTCCACCGGCGCACCGGCCTGCGCCCCGGCAGGCGCTGGGACTACCGCCGGCCGCCGGCCGAGGTGCTCGGCCGGCTGCGCGAACGGCACGCGGAGTGAGGACCTCAGTCGCGGAACGCCTCGATGGCGGCGGCGACGGACCCGGCCCAGTCCCCGTCGATCGGCAGGGGGAAGAGGATCGGTTCCCGGACGCCGGCGTCGAGGAACGCGCCGACCCGCGCCCGTACCACGTCCGCGGGCCCGGCGGCCACGAGCGCCTCGACCAGACGGGGGTCGACCTCACCGTCCTCGGTGGCCGGTCCCAGGCCGAACGAGTTCATCAGTCCACGGGCGCCGGGCTGGCGGGCATACCCGGACACCAGCTCACGGGCGGCGGACTCCGCGGCCCCGGCGTCATCGGTGACGCAGCACGGGATGACGCAGGCGGACGCCACGGCCCCGGGATCCCGGCCCGCCTGCACCGCTGCCTCGCGCACCACGCCCAGGGCCTGGGCAGCGGCGTTGGCCGGCCGGAGGTTGAGCATCACACCGTCGCCGATCCGTCCGGCGAGTTCCAGCATCCGGGGGCCCAGCGCACCGATGTACAGCGGCAGGCCGGAACGGATCGGCGCACTGTTCAGGCGGTAGCCGCCGACCTGCACCCAGCGCCCGTCCAGCGTGGCCTCGCCACCGGACAGCACCTGGCGCAGCACATCCACGTACTCTCCCAGGTGACCGAGCGGCGCCCGGTGGGGCAGGCCCAGCACTCCGGTGTTGAACGCCGGGGAGCCAGTGCCGAGACCGAGGACCAGCCGGCCCCCGCTGAACTCGTCGAGCGTCGCGGCCGCCGCCGCAAGGGCCGCCGGGTGCCGCAGGTTGATGTTCGCCACCGCCGTTCCCACGCGGACCCGTTCGGTGCGGGCGGCCATGGCGGCGGCGAGGCCGAGGGCGTCGGACGCGTTCTCTGTGGCGAACACCGCGCTGAACCCCGCGTCCTCTGCCCGGGCGGCGAAATCGCCGAACGCGCCGGCGCCCAGACCGGAACGCGCGGATATCGAAAGACCGATGGAAGGCATACGACCCACATCCTTGCTTAATTAATTCGGCTGACGGCCGGGGAGCCTATCCCACATTTCCTGCCGTCAGCCACCAGCGGACACGAATCCGTGGAGGAAACAAAATGAAGTTGGGACTTAATCTCGGCTACTGGGAATCCCGGCGGCGCGACGATCTGGAACTGGTGCGCCTGGCCGAGGACGTCGGCTTTGACTGTGTCTGGATGGGAGAGGCGTACGGTTCCGACGGCGTCAGCCCACTCGCCTGGCTCGCGGCCCGGACCAGCCGGATCGGCCTGGGCACGGCCGTGTTGCAGATGGCCGGCCGCACTCCGGCACTGGCCGCGATGACGGCCGCCACCATGGACGCCCTCACGGACGGCAGGTTCCGGCTGGGCCTGGGCATGTCCGGACCGCAGGTGGTGGAGGGCTGGCACGGTGTTCCCTACGGAAAACCGCTGAAGCGCACCCGTGAGTACGTGGAAGTGGTCCGCGAGGTCCTGCGCCGTGAACGGCCGCTGGAACATCACGGCGACTACTACGAAATCCCCTACCGCGGTGCCGACGGCACCGGACTGGGAAAGCCGCTGAAACTGATTCTCCATCCGGAAAGGCCCGATCTGCCGATCTATCTGGCCGCCCTCGGACCGCAGAACGTCAAGCTCGCCGGCGAAATCGCGGACGGCTGGCTTCCCGTATTCTTCTCGCCCTCTCGTTTCACGGAGGTGTTGGCGCCGACACTCGGGCCGGTGCGGGAGGGCTTCGACATCTGCCCGATCGTGGAGGTCGTCGTCGGGCCCGACGTCGACGAATGCCGCGCCCAGGTGAAGCGCACGATCGCGCTCTACATGGGCGGCATGGGGGCCAAGGGCCGCAACTTCTACCAGACCATGGCCACGCGGTACGGGTACGGCGAGGCGACCGAGAAGATCCAGGAGCTCTTCCTCGGCGGGCGGAAGGAGCAGGCCGTGGCAGCCGTGCCGGACGACCTCGTCGACGAGGTCGCGCTGTGCGGTCCGCCCGCCCGGATCGGCGAACTGATCCAGCGCTGGACCGATTCACCGATCACCTCCATGTCGTGCATGACCCGTGACCGCGAGGCGGTCCGAGTCCTGGCCGACCTCCTCCGATAGGTGCTTCTCATGCGATTTGGTCTCACCACCGAACAGCAGGATCTGCGCGACAGCGTCCGCCGGTTTCTCGACCGGCTCCCGGACGGCGACGACGGCTCCCTGCTGCCGCTGGAACCCGGTACCGCCGACTGGACGGTGGCCACCGAGCAGCTCGGTCTCACCGCACTCGCCGTCCCCGAGGAGTTCGGCGGTTTCGGCGCGGGAATGGTCGAACTCGCGGTTGTCCTGGAGGAGATGGGGCGCCACCTGCGCCCCGGGCCCTTCCTCGCCAGCTCGGGCCTGACCGTTCCGGCACTGGTCGCCTGCCCGGGCGGCGAGGCCGGCCGGTACCTGCCCGACATCGCCGCGGGGCGGCTCCTCGCGACGCTGGTCATGCCGATCGGCCGCCAGGGCGACAGCGAGACCCCGGTGCGTGCACGGGAGCGAGGCTCGGGCTTCATCCTGACGGGTACCACGGCACCGGTTCCGGTCGCCCCCGGTGTCGTCGTCGTGCCCGCCTCCTCGGAGCTGGGCACCCGCCTCTTCCTGGTCCGCCCCGACGCCCCGGGCTGCTCGGCGCTGCCCAGGGAGCCCTTCGACCTGACGGCTCCCCTGGCGTGCCTGGAACTGACGGAGGCCCCGGCGGTGCTGGTAGGGGAAGCCGACGACGGGACAACCGTCGGCCGCGCGTTCTCCCGGTCCCGGATCTCCCTCGCCGCATCGCAACTGGGCGGCGCCCAGGCATGTCTCGACACGGCTGTCGCCTATGCGAAGGAGCGCAGCCAGTTCGGCCGTCCCATCGGCTCCTTCCAGGCGATCAAGCACCGGCTCGCCGACGTGCTGGTGGCCGTCGAGGGCGCCCGTTCGCTCGTGTACTACGCGGCCTGGCTCGCAGACCACGGCGACGAGGCCGACGTGGCGAGGGTGGCTTCGATGGCCAAGGCGTGGTGCTCGGACACCTACCTCGACGCCGCGGAGGCGGGTCTCCTCGTCCACGGCGGTCTCGGCTTCACCTGGGAGCACACGGCACATCTGCATCTGCGCCGAGCGCGCAGCCAGCACATCCTCCTCGGCCACCCCGATCGGCAGCTGGACGAGGTCGCCTCCTGCCTCGGCCTGGGATCTTCGACGAGCGCGTCCGGAAGGGCATGACGATGTACTTCGAGAACACCACCGACGAGGCGGCCTACCGCGAGCGGGCGGTCGCCTGGCTGGCCGAGCACGCCCCGGCCTTCGAGGATCCGGGCCCGGAGCGGCTGTCGGTCTTCGCCCGGCACACCCCCGAGGAGTCCGCGGAACTTGCCCGCCGGGCCATGGAATGGCAGGCCACCAAGCACGCCGGGGGGTGGGCCAGCATCGCCCTGCCGCGTGAACTCGGCGGCGCCGGCGGCACGCTGGCCCAGTCGCTCATGTTCGCCCAGGAGGAAGGCCGATACCGGATTCCGAAGGACGCGCTGTCGGTGACGATGGGCATGGTCGCGCCCACGCTGGCGCGGTGGGGGACTCAGGCCCAGCACCAGGATTTCCTGGCCCCGATCATCGCCGGGCGGCAGCTGTGGTGCCAGCTGTTCTCCGAGCCGGGCGCGGGCTCCGATCTGGCCGGCCTGGAGACCCGGGCCCGCCGCCGGGGTGAGGGGTGGGTGGTCGGCGGTCACAAGGTGTGGACGTCGTACGCCCAGTTCGCGGACTACGGCTACCTGCTGGCCCGCACCGGCGAGGAACCGCGCCACCGCGGCCTGACCGCGTTCGTCGTCGACATGCGCGCGCCGGGTGTGACGGTCGAGCCGCTGCGCCAGGCCACCGGGGCGACCACGTTCAACGAGGTCTTCCTCGACGACGTCGTACTGCCGGAGTCGGCCCTGCTCGGTGCCGTCGGCCACGGATGGCAGGTCGCCATGACGACTCTGATGAACGAGCGGTACGCGCTGGAGCCGTCCGCGGTCCCGGCGGGCCCGCTGAGGGCTCTGGCCGAGGACACCGGCACACAGGCCGATCCTGCGGTGCGCCGGGGTGTGGCCCGTACCTTCACCTACCAGACCATCCTGGACGTGCTCCAGGTCCGTCTGCAGACGGCCGCCGCGGAGGGGCGCGATCCCGGTCCGGAGGGATCCGTCACCAAGCTGCTCACCACGCGCGGCCAGGCGGCGGCCACCGAGACCGCCATGCTCGCACTGGACGGGGACGCACTGCTGGACAACGTGTGGACCGAGTTCGCCATGGGCGCTCTCGGGCTGCGCATCGGTGGAGGCACGGATGAGATCCTGAAGAACATCATCGCCGAACGCGTCCTCGGCCTCCCGAGGGAGAGGGCGGCCTCGTGAGGACGGTCACACGAGCTGTGTGGTCAGCGACTCGGCGACGGCCTTCAGCGAGTCGACGATCTCTCTCCTGAGCGACGTGGTCATGCGGTAGGTGGGCACCGACACGTTGAGGCAGAGCAGGGTGCCGCTGGGGGTCTCGACCGGGACCGCGACCGAGGCGACGCCCTCCTCGCTCTCCTCCTGGCTTGTGGCGTAGCCCCGGCGCCGCACCTGCTGGAGCATCGACTCCAGCTCGGTCCGGGTTGTGACGGTGTCCTTGGTGACGGCCTCGAGTTCCTCGTCGGGGAAGAGCTCGTGCAGAGCCCCCACCGGCAGCAGGCTCAGCGTGGCCTTGCCGCTCGAGGTCGCGTGCGCCGGAACCAGTCTGCCCGCCCGGGAACTCACCCGTACGGCGCGGGTGCTCTCGACCGCGTCGAGGAAGTGGACGCTGTGGCCCTCCAGCCGCGCGAGGTGCACGGTTTCCCCGAACTCCTTGTTCAGGTCTTCCAGGACGGGGCGGACCCGGGTGCGCACGTCGTCCTGCCGCACGATCGCCGAGGCCACCGAGCTGAGGGCCGGGCCGGGCTCGTAGGCGCGCGTCGCCGGGTTCTGCCGCACGAACCCGCGGTACTGCAGCATCGCGAGCAGCCGGTGGGCGGTGGATGACGCCACTCCCAGGTGCGCGCTCGCGTCGGTCAGCCGGATCTGGTGGTGGTCGCTGAACCAGAGGAGGAGCTGAAGAGCGTTGTCCACGGATTCGATCGGGTACTGGGGGGCCTTGCTCTGGCTCCCCCGCTTCTGCTTGTCCGCCATAGGTGGTCAGGGATGCGACGCTCCGGAGCTCGCTTCCCGTCCTCCTTTCCCTTCGATGTCCCT
>NZ_JBSGUP010000369.1:0-8156 GCF_053607985.1 Streptomyces sp. NPDC055078 | reverse complement strand
GTGGAGACCACCGGACTCGCCCGTGACGACCGGATAGTCTCCGCTGCCGTGTACCGCCTCGACGCCCAGGGCGATGTCGAGGACCACTGGTACACCCTGGTCAACCCGGAGCGCGATCCGGGCCCGGTGTGGATCCACGGTCTGACGAGCGATCTGCTCCGGGACGCCCCGCTGTTCGGGGACATCGCCGGGGACTTCTCGCAGCGGCTGGACGGCAGGGTCCTCGTCGCGCACAACGCCCTCTTCGACTGGTCCATGATCGCCAGGGAGTACGCGCGCGCGAGTCTCGCCGCGCCGACCCGGCAGCGGCTGTGCACCATCGCGCTCGCCAAGGAGCTGGGGCTCCCGCTGCCCAACCACAAGCTGGAATCGCTCGCCGCGCACTTCGGCGTCGTCCAGCAGCGGGCGCACCACGCGCTGGACGACGCGCGGGTGCTCGCCGAGGCGTTCCGGCCGAGTCTGCACACGGCGGCGCGCGACGGGGTGCGGCTGCCGCTGCTGGAGTGCCGTCCGCTGACCGAGTGGTCGGACTCGCCCGCCCGCCCGCGCATCGGCTACCAGGCGTCGTACGACTCCCCCGGCCGTTCCCCGTACGGGCGGTACGGGCCGGGGAGCTGGCGGCCCTCGCGCAAGCGGCCCGCCTGCCCCCACCCCAACCCCGGGCGGTACGTACCGGGCGGGCGGCTGAAGCAGGGGATGCGGGTCGCGTTCTCCGGCGACACCTCCGTCGACCGCGAGCTGTTGGAGGACCGGGCGATCGAGGCGGGGCTGCACATCGCCACCAGCGTCTCCCGGCTCACCAGCCTGCTGGTGACCAATGACCCGGACTCCTCGACGTCCAAGACCCTCAAGGCGAAGTCGTTCGACACCCCGGTCATCGACGAGGCGGCCTTCACCCAGTTGCTGCGGGACGTCGACCCGGCGGACGGGTGAGCGGGCGCACCGGAGTGTGAGCGCGGACCCGGCGTACTCGATCCGCCCGGTGAACGCGCCGTGGGTGAGCGAGTACGCCGGGCGGGTGAGCGCGGACGGGTGACGGCCGGGCGTGCCGCCCACCGATCGGCGACCGCGCGCCGCACCCTGTGGCCCATGGCACGTTGCGAGGTTTGCGGGAACGACTACGGCATGTCCTTCGAGGTGCACGCGCAGGGCGCGGTGCATGTCTTCGACTGTTTCTCCTGCGCCATCCACCGGATGGCGCCCATCTGCGAGCACTGCCGGGTCCAGATCATCGGCCAGGGCGTCGAGGCGGACGGCCACTGGTACTGCGGCGGGCACTGTGCCCGCGCGGAGGGCAGGGCGGGCATCGTGGACAGGGTCTGAACGGCCCCTGAGCAGACCCGGGACGGGCTCTGGGCCGACCCCGCGCGGGACCATGAGCGGACCCGGGCGAGCGCCGCGCGGGACCATGAGCGGACCACAGGCGGGCCCCCTGCGCGGACCTCGGGCGGGACCCCGCGCGGCACTCTGAGCGGACCCGGGCGAGCACCGCGCGGGACCATGAGCAGACCCCGGGCGGACCCCGGGGCGGACCCTGGCCGACAGGGACCCAACGGCAGCGCGCCGACGCCCTGCGGGTACGGTCGAAGCCGTGTACCGCTTCCTGTTGTCCCGGCAGTGGGTGTCCCTCACCCTCATCGCCCTCGTTCTCATTCCCACGATGATCGAGCTGGGTTTCTGGCAGTTCCACCGCCATGAGCGCCGGGTCGAGCAGAACGGGCTCATCGCCCGGAACCTTGAGGCCGAGCCGGTCCCCGTGACGGATCTCACCTCCCCCGGACACACCGTCCCCCGCTCGGACTACTGGCGCCGCGTCACGGCGACCGGCACCTACGACACCGGGAACGAGGTCGTCGTACGCCGGCGCACCAACTCCGACGAACGCGTCGGGGTCCATGTTCTGACCCCTCTGGTCCTCGCCGACGGCCGGGCGGTCCTGATCAACCGCGGCTGGATCGAGGCCACCGATCCGCGGGCCTTCCCCGCCGTGCCGCCCGCCCCCAAGGGCACCGTGACCGTCACCGGCCGGCTCAAGGCCGACGAGACCACCAAGGGCAGCGGGATCAAGGACCTCGCAGGTCTGCCGCCCCGCCAGGTCATGTTGATCAACAGCGGGCAGCGGTCGGCGGCACTCGGCCGTCCCGTCCTCGGCGGCTATCTGGAGCAGACAGGACCGAGACCCGCGTCCGGCACTCCGGAGCAGATCGCCGAACCCGACCACGACTCCATCGGCGCGCACATGGCGTATGCCGTCCAGTGGTGGCTGTTCACCTCGGGGGTGCCCATCGGCTGGGTGATTCTGGTCCGCAGGGAGCTGCGCGACCGGCGGGCCGCCGCGACGCCGAGCACGCCGAGCACGCCGGAAACAACGCCGGTGAGCGTCTGAAGCCCTCCCGAGCGGGCATACGTCCTTGCTTAGGCCACGCGTACGGCGGGAACACGCCACAGCGTGACCCTACGCATCGAGGACTACGCGCTGATCGGTGATCTTCAAACGGCGGCGCTGGTCGGCATGGACGGCTCCATCGACTGGCTGTGCCTGCCCCGCTTCGACTCCGCGGCCTGCTTCGCCGCGATCCTCGGCGACCACGAGAACGGCCACTGGCGGATCGCCCCCAAGGGGGCCGGTCCCTGTTCCCGGCGCGGCTACCTCGGCGACTCCCTCGTCCTGGAGTCGGTGTGGGAGACCCGCACCGGCACCGTCAAGGTCATCGACTTCATGCCACAGCGCGACGAGGCCCCCGATGTCATACGCATCATCGAGGGCGTCAGCGGCTCGGTGGAGATGGAGTCCGTGCTGCGGCTGCGCTTCGACTACGGCTCGATCGTGCCGTGGATGCGGCGCGCGGACGGCCACCGGGTGGCGGTCGCCGGGCCCGACGCGGTATGGCTGCGCAGTGAGCCGGCGGTCAAGACCTGGGGTCAGCAGTTCAGCACCGTCTCCTCGTTCACGGTCGGCGCGGGCGAGTCGGTGGCCTTCGTCCTCACCTGGCACCCCTCGCACCGGGAGCGGCCGGTACTGGTCGACCCGTTCGACGCCCTGGAGCACAGCCTGCGGGACTGGACCGCATGGGCGTCGCGGTGCCGGACCCAGGGCCCGTACCGCGAGGCCGTCGTCCGCTCCCTCATCACCCTTAAGGCGCTCACCTACGGACCCACGGGCGGGATCGTCGCCGCCCCGACGACCTCACTGCCGGAGGAGCTGGGCGGCGTACGGAACTGGGACTACCGCTACTGCTGGCTGCGGGACTCCACCCTCACCCTGGGCGCGCTGCTGGAGGCCGGCTACCAGGACGAGGCCGCTTCCTGGCGCGACTGGCTGCTCAGGGCGGTGGCGGGCGACCCGGCGGATCTCCAGATCATGTACGGGCTGGCGGGTGAGCGGCGGCTGCCGGAGACGGTCCTGCCGTGGCTGACGGGTTACGCGGGCTCCGTTCCCGTACGCACCGGGAACGCCGCCGTGGACCAGCTCCAGCTCGATGTCTACGGCGAGGTGATGGACTCGCTCTTCCTGGCCCGGCAGGCGGGTCTGCCGGCGCAGCGCCACGCCTGGTACCTCCAGCTCAGTCTGCTCGGGTTCCTGGAGTCGAAGTGGCGCGAGCCGGACGAGGGGCTGTGGGAGGTCCGGGGGCCGCGCCGCCACTTCGTGCACTCCAAGGTGATGGCATGGGTCGCGGCGGACCGGGCCGTACGCACCCTGGAGGCGGATCCGTCCCTGAGGGGTGACGCGGGGCGGTGGCGGGCGATGCGGGACGAGGTGCACCGGGAGGTGTGCGAGCGGGGCTTCGACCCCGACCGGAACACCTTCACCCAGTACTACGGCTCCGCCGAACTCGACGCGGCGACCCTGCTGATCCCCCGGGTGGGCTTTCTGCCGCCGGACGACCCCCGGGTGATCGGGACGGTGGACGCCGTACGGGCCGAGCTGGGCAATTCCTTCGGCCTGGTACGCCGCTACAGCACCGAGGGCGCCCCGGTGGACGGACTGCCCGGCGACGAGGGCGCCTTTCTGGCCTGCTCGTTCTGGCTGGCGGACGCGCTGCGGATGACGGGGCGGGGGAAGGAGGCACGCGAGCTGTTCGAGCGGCTGCTCACCCTGCGCAATGACGTGGGGCTGCTCGCCGAGGAGTACGACCCGGCATCGGGGCGGCAGCTCGGGAACTTCCCCCAGGCTTTCAGCCATATCGCGCTGGTCACGACGGCTCTCGCGCTTGACCGGGACGAGAGTGCAGGATAGGCCCATGGATCTTGGACTGAGGGACCGCGTCTATGTGGTGACGGGCGCTTCGCGGGGACTGGGCAACGCCTCTGCCCGGGCACTGGTCGCCGATGGCGCGAAGGTCGTCATCAGCGGGCGTGACGAGAAGACGGTCGCCGAAGCCACCGCCGAGCTGGGCCCCGGCGCGGTCGGGGTGGCGGTCGACAACGCGGACCCGTCCGGCGCGGAACGGCTGATCGCCGCGGCCGGGGCGCACTTCGGCCGCTTCGACGGGGTGCTGATCAGCGTCGGCGGCCCGCCCCCGGGTTCCGCCGCCGACAACACCGACGAGCAGTGGCAGACGGCGTTCGATTCGGTGTTCCTGGGCGCGGTCCGGCTGGCCCGTGCGGCCGCGGCGGCGCTCGGGGATGGCGGTGTGATCGGCTTCGTTCTCTCCGCGTCGGTACACGAGCCGATCCCCGGCCTGACGATCTCCAACGCACTGCGCCCGGGTCTGGCCGGTTTCGCCAAGTCCCTGGCGGCCGAGGTGGGCCCGCGGGGCATCCGGGTGGTCGGCCTGCTGCCGTCCCGGATCGACACGGACCGGGTCCGCGAGCTGGACGCGCTCTCGGGCGACGCGGAAGCGACCCGTACCGGCCATGAATCGCGCATTCCGCTGCGGCGGTACGGCACTCCGGAGGAGTTCGGCACCGTGGCGGCGTTTCTGCTGTCGCCCGCCGCCTCGTATCTGACGGGTGTGATGGTGCCGGTGGACGGTGGGGCGCGTCACGGGTTCTGAGGGGCACCGTGGTCACGGAGCGACACCGCGGACTCCGAACGACGCCACGGTGAACGACGCCACGGGTACTGCCACGGGTACTGATGGACGCCACGCGCACGGAAGTCGCCCTGGGGGTCGACGGGACGCCGGCGGGCTGAGAGACGACCGGCCAACGCCCGGCAGTCCGGCCGGGCGCCGGTGCCGCGGGGTCAGGTCACCCGGCGGGCACGGTGTTTGGCGGCCCGCAGCCGCGCCCGGGTGGGGAGCGAGGCGAGGCCCGCGGAGTCACGGGCGTGGGACACGGCCTCGGTCGTCAGCCGGGTCAGGGTCTGGCCGGGGGAGGCGTGCGGCTCCAGCAGCAGCGCCACCGTGGCCTCCGGCTCACTGCGGCGGCCCGTCAGTCTGATGTGGGCCCGGGAGACGCCCTCCAGCGACTCCGCCTCCCCTGTCATCACCTCTTCCAGCGCCCGGCCGCGCAGCAGCGCGCCCTCGCCGTCACCGCTGTCGACGAGGACTTCCGTCAGCCGGGCGCGGCGGAGCTGGGCGAGCAGGAGCCACAGCGCCAGCAGCACGAGGACCGCGAGTCCGGCGATGACGGACGGCCACCACCAGCTCTCGTCGCGCCATCGCTCCCGGTCCGCCCGGCTCAGCAGGACGTCGCGCGACCCGTCCCAGGGCCACCAGCCGGGCACCGAAAGACCAGTGCCCGCAACGAGGACCCCGCCGCCGAGGCACAGGAGCACCAGCCCCGCGAGGCCGAGCAGCACACGATTGACGATCCGGAGCACGGCGCGTCACCCCTTCTTCACCGGTGGCCGGGCGACCTGCACGGTCAGGGCGGGCGGCCGGGCGAGCCCGAGTCCGGCGACGGCCGTGCCCAGCGCGGCGTCCAGGTCCGCCCGTACGCCATCGAGTTCCCGGAAGTGGGAGCGGGCCCGCACCGAGACCTTCGCCCGGCCCATCCGCACCCGGACGGACTGCACCCCGGACACCTCCATCGCCCGGTCGCGCAGCACCAGCGCCGCCGCGTCCCGGGCGAGTCCCGCCCGTACGGAAGGATCGTCGCGGCGCATCGTCAGCAGCCACCGCAGCCCCGGGGTCACGGCGATGACGATCAGACAGAGACCGAGGACCACCACGGCGGCGGCGACCGCGAGGACCCAGGGGTCGTCGAGACGCCAGCGGGCGAGGTGGTCGGCGGTGGAGCGCCGCCATCGCATGGCCGGCCGGTCGGCCCGTACCGCCGAGATGTCGTACAGCAGGATGCCCGCGCCGCCGAGCACCACCAGCGCGAGCAGAGTGGCCGGAACCTTTCGCCCGGACCAGAAGCGTCCGGCTTTGGAGTCGTCGTCCGCCGCCGTGGGTTCATACGCGGAGGCCGACTCCGACTGGTCGAGATCGAGGACGGGTGCCGAGGACGCGGGGGTACCGGGCACACCAGAAGCCCCGGACGACGCGGGCGGTACGGATTCGGTCATCTGATCCTCCCCGGCGCGGCTCCGCGCGAGTGTGCCGAGTGCAGTCGCTCGACGAGGACCGCCACTTCGGGGACATCCATTCCCGCCAACGCCTCTACCCGTTCGGTGACGCGATGACGCACCGCGCCGCACTGTCCGCCGATATCGCAGGGGTAGTCCAGTTCCAGGCTGATCCGCACCCGGGCCGCGTCCTGGTGCACGGTGACCGTGGCACGGGGCGGGCTGCCGTCCCGGGGCACCGCGTCAATGGCCTCCCGGGCCGCCTGCGCGGCGATCTTCGCCACGACCCGGTCGGCGATGACGGTCGCACCGCGCTCACCGGCGGCGATCCGCCCGCCGGTCCCTTGGTCCGCTGCGGCGTTCCCACCGGCCCTCTCTTCCACCGCGGCGTGCTCCCCGGCCACCCCGCGTCACCGCCGCCGGTCGCCGCGCTCGCGACCGCCGCGGAAGAACTCCCCGGGTTCGAGGTCGCCCTCCAGAAAGCGTCCCGCCACAAATCCCACCGCTCCGAGCGCGGCCACCAGCAAAAACGCGCCGAAGCCGCCGAAGTATCCGGCGAAGCCGAGCGCCATGCCGGCCACCATGCCGATCACAGCCATGCTCATCGTCAGCTCCTCCAACTGGAAACCACTGGACTCACTCCTGGCGACCATCAGTGACTATGGGTAACTGCTGGTGCCTACTGAGACGGTGCCTACTGAAGACGGGGTTCGGGCTCTTCTTCCTCTTCCTCGGGCAGTTTCACATCGCTGACCGCGATATTGACCTCAACGACCTCCAGGCCCGTCATCCGCTCGACGGCGGAGATCACGTTCTCCCGCACCGCACGGGCGACATCGGCGATGGAGACTCCGTAGTCCACGACGATTTCCAGGTCGAGGGCGGTCTGCACCTCACCGACCTCGGCCTTCACCCCTCGGGTGACATGGGACCTGCTGCTGCCCGGCACCCGGTCGCGGACCGCGCCGAAGGTACGGGACAGGCCGCTGCCCATCGCATGGACACCGAGCACATCGCGCGCGGCGAGCCCGGCGATCTTCTCGACGACGCCGTCGGCGATGGTCGTACGCCCGCGGGAGGCGGGATCCCCGCCACCGCGCTTGCTCGTCGTCGTTGTCGACGTTGTCGACGTTGTCGTCCTCGGTACGCTCCTCGGCTCGTCACCCGAGCCGGAGGGCTCGTTCGGGGTATCGGGCCGGTTCCTCGGGGCGGTGTCGGTCATCGCCTTGCGTCCTTTCCGGGCTGAGGTGGCCCCCTCATGGGTGCCCCTACGGATCTTGGCAGGCTCACTGATCCGTCAGACACCCCCTCAACCACACTAAGTGCGGTTGCCCTCTCCCGCGCCGGGGATGCGGCAGGCTGGAGCAATGACCACTGCTGACGCGGTACGGACACGACTGGGCCTCGGGCGGCTGCTTCCCCTGGGCGAGGCCGGTGACGGTGCCTGGCTGACCGAGCAGGCGGCCGATGCGCTGCTGCGGTCCATGGCGGCCGGGGTTCCGGACACGGTGCTGGGCAGGCTGCGGCTGGCCCTCGCCGATCCGGAAGCCGCGGGTCCGCCCGCGGTGCCGCCGCCGCCGAGCGCGCTGCCACCCGGCCCCCTGCGCATCGAGGCGGAGTTCGCGGCCTCGGTCCACCGGCCGCTGCCCGCTGTCGCGGCCGTCCTGCGGGACGCGCTGTTCACCGCGGCGGACGGGGC
>NZ_JBSGUP010000368.1:0-8157 GCF_053607985.1 Streptomyces sp. NPDC055078 | reverse complement strand
GCCGTGAGACGAGCCCGGGTGTAGCCGTCGAACCAGTCCACGGTCGGGGCCACATTGTTGAAGGAGAAGATGTGCAGCCCTTCCACGCCGGACCGGGCACCGGCGGCGAGGACCTCGTCGACGATCCCGGTGGGCTCGAAGTGCGCCGATGCCATCAGCCGGGTGACCGAGGAGCGGTTGTTCCTCAGGAACTTCAGCGACTTGCCGATGCCGAGCCTGCCGGAGACCGTCATGAGCTTGCGCCGGTCGACGTGACCGGGCACGCCGAGGCGCAACGGGAGGGTGAGCCCCCGGTCGCGTTCCCGCAGCGCCCAGTCCACGATGGCGGGCGCGGAGAAACACATCTGGGTCGAGACATAGCCATGGAACTCCCCGGACGCCAGGAAGTCCTGCTTCTCGTACAGGGACGCCACGACCAGGTCGCGCGGGATCGACGCATGGCCCTCGGGATAGCCGGCGAAGCCGAAGCCCCGGACAGCGCCGCTCGCCGCCGCGTAGTCGATCGCCAGGTCGAGGGCACGGGTGTAGGGACCGGGGGACTTGGCGTCGCCGGCGATGCAGAAGACCTCCTGGACGCCCATGGCGTCACAGCGGGCCGCGATGTCCGTGACCTGCTCGCGGCTGGTGATCTGCCGGGCCGCGAGGTGCGGGACCGCGTCGTGTCCCAGTTCCCTCAGCCGGGCGGTGGCCTGAAGGGTCGCCTCCACGCCGTGCGCGGGGGAGCAGGTCACCGACAGCCGGCTCCGCGCCGGGATCTCGTGGAAGAGCCGGCTGAGAGACGGCAGCGGGATCAGCTCGATCCTGGAGTGCTCGCGCAGGTCCGGTCCGTCGGGAGTACCGGCCGGTGCCGGACCCGCGCCGATGGGGCTGGTGCTCATGGTGGGCTCACCTCCCTGGGTCGGGCCGGATCAGATGAAGGGGATCCGGTGAAGCGTCGCCTTGTGTTCGCCGGCCGGGCTCCGGATCGTCAGGTCGGTCTCCTCCGGGACCGATGAATCGATGACCGCCACGGCGATGTTGCGGTCGAGGGCATAGGACCACACGGCCCACCTCACGACGCCGACCTCCTGGCCGGTCGCCGAGTCCTCCAGCGACCAGAAGCTCTCGAACAGCGGCCACTCCGAGCGGTCGGAGACCAGCCCCACGGTCTTGCGCGCCGGACCTTCGGCACGGACCTTGAGCAGCGCGTCGCGGCCGATGAAGTCACCGCCATCCAGGTCGAGAAAGCCGGCGAGGCCCGCCTCGAAGAGGTCCATGCCGGAGTTGGTGGCGTACTGGGTGTCGAGGATTCCCTGCTCGACGGCGCGGTTGAGATTGGGTCCGGTGACCAGGAGGTCGTGCTCCCGGCCCGCCTCCCGTACCGCGTCCCATGCCTCGACCGCCCGGGCGGTGCCGATCGGGTACACCTCGTAGCCCGCCTCCTTGCTCCAGCCGGTGTTGGAGATGACCACCTCGACCCCCGCCAGCTCGGTGATCACGCAGCGGAACCGCTTCAGGGAGCCGAGGTCGGCTTCGACCAGCGGCTGGAGCACCGTACGGGCCAGCGGACCCTGGACCTGGAAGGGTGCGACGTCGGCCTCGGTGACCTGTACGTCGTAGCCGCCGGCCAGGGCGAGACCGTAGGCCCACAGGCTCACATCCACATCCGAGTGGGAGAACCAGATGACGTCCTCGTAGGGCCGGAGAACGATGATCTCCGACATGATCTTGCCGTTCTGGTCGCAGAGTGGGGTGTACTTGCATCCCCCGACCGGCAGTTTCGACAAGTCCCGGGGCGCGAGGTAGTCGGCGAACCTGAGCGCGTCCGGTCCTCGGAACTCCGCCTGCCGCTCGGCGCCCACGTCCCATTGCGTCACTCCGCTGACGATCGCGTCGTACTCGGCGCGCGGGTCGTTGTCGTAGACGAACGGCATATAGGTGTGGTTGTAGACACCCCACTCCAGAGCCCCTTCGGCGAGGGTGCGCTCGAAGTAGGGGGAGCGGCGGGTGGTGTAGAGCAGGTTCTGGCGCACGGGTCCGGCCATGACGTGATTCCTGTCGTGTGTGGAGGCGGGTTGGTGTTCGGGTCGAGGGCGGGCGGCGGGCGTATGCCGCGCCCGGCGGGTCAGAGCAGCAGCGGCGCGGTGTCGAAGTACTCGGTCAGGCGGGTGATCCGGCCGTCCGCTGTCTCGGCGACCATGGCGAAGGTGAAGTCCAGAACGCTGCCGTCGGCGACGGTCCTGGCCGTCATCCGGCCTTCGGCGCACGCGCGGGAGCCTTCGCCGAGGATGTGGTGCAGTTCGATCGTCACATCGGTCAGTTCGTCCACAGATGCCTGATTGGTGGCGAGGATGTCGTCCGGCCCGATGAGCGGCCGCTCGTGGAGGGGGTCGGCGAACACTCCCGTCTCGGCGAAGAGGGCGGCGATCGCGGCGTTGTCTCCGGCGGTCCAGGCGTCGCAGATTCGGCGAATGGCCGTGGGCGCGTCCATGTTCGGTGTCTCCGTCCGGTCACGTGGGTGCGGGGGTGAGTTGAGGACCGTGATACGTGCGGGGTCGGGGCTCGGCGACGGGTCGGCGATCGGTCCGGCCCCGGCGGCGCGGGCGAAGTCCAGATGAATACCGTCGGCGGACTCCTCGAAGCCGGTGTCGTGCAGCAGGACGACACTCGACTCGCCCACCCCGCACCAGCCGAGGACACCGACCCGGATGAGCGCGTCGAGAGCCTGGGCGTATCCGCGGCGGGCGAAGCTGCCTGCGGACCCTCCGGTCGTCAGCAGAAACAGGTACGGGCGCGGCGGCAGCAGGCTGCCCTCGGGGTCGTTGGCGAACTCGTAGGCCCATCCGTTGCTCCAGACCCGGTCGAACCAGCCCTTGAGCATCGCGGGGAGGCCGAGCCACCACAGCGGGCTGATGACGACGATGGCGTCGGCGCGCTCGACCCGTGCCTGCTCCCTGAGCAGGGACGGGTGCAGGGTGCCGCCTTCGAACTGGACATAGTCGTCCGCGTGGAACACCGGGTCGAATCCCTCCCGGTAGAGGTCCGCCACCTCGAAGGTCCGGCCGGTCGCGGCGAGGCCGGCGGTGTACTCCTCCAGGAGCCGCGCGCAGAACGAGTCCTGGCGCGGATGGCAGAACACGACCAGGACATGTTCGGTGCCTGTGCCTGTGCCTGTGCCTGTGCCTGTGCCTGTGCGGGTGTGGATGGGGGTGCCCGTGCCCGGACCCTGTTCCTGGCCCTGCTCCGGACCCTGGTCCTGTTCCGGACCCTGGCCCTGGCCCTGTTCCTGGTCAGACATGGATGATCGTCCGGTTCTGGTGGACGTGCACCCGGTCCTCGGCGTGCAGCTCGACCGCCCGGGCGAGGACAGCACGTTCGATGTTCTTGCCGCGCCTGGCCATCGTGGCCGCGTCATCGGTGTGACCGACGTGCTCGATGTCCTGGGCGATGATCGGACCCGCGTCGAGTTCGGGGGTGGCGTAGTGCGCCGTGGCCCCGATGACCTTCACACCGCGCTCGTAGGCCCGCCGGTAGGGCTGGGCCCCGACGAAGGCGGGCAGCAGGGAGTGGTGGATGTTGATGACGGGCACACCGACGCGGTCGAGAAACCCGTCGGTGAGGATCTGCATGTAGCGGGCCAGTACCACGAAGTCCACCTCGGCTTCCCGCAGCAGGTGCAGGATGCGTGACTCCGACCTGGCACGGTCCGGGTCCGCGGGAACGTGGTGGTACGGCACGCCGAAGTCCTCCACCGCCGCGCGCAGCTTGTCATGGTTGGAGATCACGACCGGAATGTCGGCGTGAAGATCTTCATTCTGGCTCCGCCAGAGCAGATCCAGCACGCAGTGGTCGGCGGTGGAACACAACACGGCCATCCTCTTGCGACGGTCGGCCGGCCAGATCCGGTACTCCATCTTCAGTTCGGCTGCCACCTGCTCCACCCGTTCGATCACGGAGTCGGCCAGGTCACCCGGGGTGTCGACGACGAGCCGGAGAAAGAAGGCGCCCTCTCCCGGGTCGGTGCTGAACTGATGGGATTCACGAATATTGCAGCCCAGCCCGGTGAGCGCGGTGGACAGCTTTGCGATGATGCCGGGCCGGTCGTCGCACGATGCCCGGATACGGAGAGTGGTGGACGGCTGAGACCGGACCGCCGTCTGTGATGCGTACGAAAGGTGGTCGTTCATGATGAGTGCCCCGCCAGGATCAGACCCGAGTGGGTGAGCCTTGTGCCGCGTTTCAGAGGCCCATGGTGTGTGCTGTCCGTGGCCCGCGCATTATGCAGGTGACCAAAGAACAAGCACTCCGGCTGGTCCGATGAATGGCCGAAGGACCTGATGTCACCCGCATGTCAGCTGCGAGAACACGGACAGGGATCGTTTACGTCGGTATTGGCCCCAACCCCCGGATCGAGGATGATGCAGCCCATGCCCAAGGCCGACGACATGCTCGCGATGAGCAGAGCCCTCACCGACGGCACCGGACTGGCCGGGCTGGTCACCGTCCTGCGGCGGATCACCTCCAGTCCGTCGGCGTTCGTGGACATGCGCGGAAGCCTGCTGGCGTCGGCCCCCACCCGGGCCCAGTGGCCGCTGCCGGAACTGCGGTCGTGGCAGCCCGGTGTCATACGGGTCGGGACCCCGCCCCGGGCGGTGGTGCCGGTGTCGCTGGCGGGTGATGTGGTGGCGCTGCTCGTGGTGCAGCCAGGGGCCGGGCACGACACGGTGTTCGAGGCCGCCGCCGAGTTGGCCTCACTGGAACTCGCCCGGCTCCAGGCCCTGCTGATGGGCAGGCGGGAACTGGCCGGCCAGGTACTGGAGGACGTCTTCGGCGGACGGACCCGCGGCCGGGAGGCACTGGAACGCCTGTCCTCGATCGGGATCGGCCTCACCCCGGAGACGAGGCACGCGGTCATCGTCGGCCAGTCGGCCGTCTCGGCGACCAAGCTGCGGGCCCGCCCGTGGAACCTCCACTCCCTGCTCGCCGGCAGCGGCGATCCCTATGTCCGCGCCACCGTCGACGACGACCTGGTGCTCGTCGTTCCGGACTCCGACTCCGTGGACACCGTGGCACGGATGCTGCTCCAGCATCTGCGCGGGATGGACCCGGCGGCATCGGTCGGGATCGGGCCCGCGGTGTCCGATCCGGTGTCGCTCACGATGAGCTACCACCAGGCACGGGATGCCGCCGGCCGTGGCGGACTCCACCACGCACGGCCCCTCAACCTGGGATATCTGCTGCTTGGTTCCGCCGACGCGCTGCCGATGCGAGAACTCGGGGCCCACGCACTGGAACCACTGGCGTCCCACGACCGCCGCACCGGCGGCGCGCTGGTCCACTCGCTCGCCGTCTACCTTGAGTGCGACTGTTCGGTGTCCCGGGCCGCCGCCCGGCTGTTCGTGCACCGGAACACACTCCGCTACCGGCTGAACCTGATCACCGAGCTGACCGGATGGTCCCCGGACTCCTTCGACGGCCGGATGCACTTCTGGATCGCGACGCGCAGTGCCAACGGGCCCGCCGGTAGGGTGGAGGACGAGAGCGAGGGAATCACCGAATGAGCAGCGAGCAGTCCCCACGGCTGACCGGCGTGCGTACGCTGCACCTGCACGCTCCCGACCCCGGCGCCGCCCGCGCGTTCTACCAGGCACTGACCTACCGCCACGGGGCGCCGCATCCCGGTCCGACCGCGCCGCGGGCGCCCGCCGACGCCACCCTGACCGTGGCGTCGCAGCGCTCCGGGCCGGCCGGATGGACTGTCGGGTTCGGGGTCAGCGATCTGCCGGGAGCGCTCAGCGCCTGCGCCGCACGGGGAGCGCGGGTGACGGAAGGTCCGGCCGATGGCGGCAGGCACCGGGTGCTGGATCCGAGGGGAATCCCGTTCGAACTGGTCCACACCGAACCGTCCGAGCACCCACCCCCCGGGCAGGGCGATATCGTCCTGGCCGATGTCTACACCCGCGACGTGGAGGCCGCGACAGCCTTCTACTCATCGGCGCTGGGACTGCGTGCCGAGGTACTGCCCGACGAGCCCGTCGACTACGTCATGCTGTCCTCGTACGGCCGTCATGTGGCCGGTGTCATCGACATGACCTCGTTCCTCGACCCGGCAACCAGCGATCAATGGATGCCGTACTTCCATTTCGCCAACGTGGACGCGGGCATCGAGCGGGCCACCGCGCTCGGCGCGTGGGTCGTGGTGCCGAGGACGGACAGCCCTACCGGCGACTACGCGGTGCTGCAGGATCCGTGGGGATGCCTGTTCGGCATCTGGGACGCCCGCTCGCTGCGGCACGCCGATCCCGTACGGAGCGCGAGCGGTGACGGATCGGCAGCGGCTTTCTAGGCCGAGCCGGGGCCACCCGCCGGGTGCGGTGACGCGGACCCCCTGAAGGCCGGGTGACGGCCGACCCCGCCCGCGCCGGCCGGATGCGCGTGCACCCATGCGTCCAGGACGCTGAGCGCGACCCTGGTCATCTCGACCTGGTGCACGCGGACCGCCCAGACGCGATATTGGGCGGCCAGGACGCTGAGCACCGCGGTCGGCAGGTCCCGGTCGCCCATGAGGCTGTCCCCGGGAAGCAGGTCGGCGAGGAAGCGCTTCCGGGAGGCGCCGACCATCACCGGATAGCCGAGGTCCTGGAGTCTGCCCAGTTGCCCGAGCAACTGCCAGTTGTGTACGGGCAGCTTGGCGAAGCCCAGACCCGGGTCGAGAACGATCCGGTCCCGGCGGACTCCGGCCGCCAGCGCCGACGCGACCCGCTCGGCCAGCTCCCCGCTGACCTCCACCACAGGGTCGCGGTACACGGCGTGGTCGTTCATCGTCCGCGGTGTGCCGCGCCAGTGCCCGATGACATAGGTGAGCCCGGTTCTGGCGACAGTGGCGGCCATCGCCGGGTCGGCGAGCCCTCCCGAGACGTCGTTGACGAAGGCCGCACCGGCGGCGGCCGCGGCCGCCGCCGTACTGGCATGCACGGTGTCGATGGAGACGGTCACGCCGGCGGTGGCGAGTCCTTCGACCACCGCGAGCACTCGGGACCGTTCCTCCCGCGCGGTGACTGGCCGGGCCCCGGGACGGGTCGACTCGCCCCCGACATCGATGATGCCGGCCCCGGCCTCGGCGAGTGCCTCGCCATGCGCGATCGCCTCGGACACCGTGCGGTACCGTCCGCCGTCGCTGAAGGAGTCGGGCGTGACATTGAGTACGCCCATGATCCGGGGGCCCGCCATTACGGCCGGTCCGGTCCCGGCGGGCGTCTGACGCAGGGGTGCGCGCTCGGCGGCGAGGTGCGGGAGTGGTGGGACATGGCTGCTCTCCCCGGTCGCTCGTCAAGGCCCTCGGCAGCGGAGAGCGTGTTCTCCAGAAGCATGGCGATCGTCATCGGACCGACACCACCCGGCACGGGGGTGATCCAGGAAGCACGGACGGCGACCTCGTCGAACCGGACGTCCCCCACGAGCCCCTGCCCGGTGCGGTGAATGCCGACATCAATGACGATCGCACCGTCACGGACGTGCTGCGCGGTGATCAGCCCGGGCACCCCGGCCGCGGCCACGACGAGGTCCGCCCGCCCGGTCTCCGCGGCGAGGTCCGCGGTACGGGAGTGCGCCACCGTCACCGTCGCGTCGCGCTCGGTGAGAAGCTGTGCGAGCGGCGCACCCACGAGTTGAGACCGTCCCACCACCACGGCGTTGAGCCCCCGAAGCTCGATATTCGCCGCATCGAGAAGAGCGAGCACGCCTCGCGGGGTACAGGGCCGGAGTCCCGGTTCCCCACGGCTGAGCAACCCGGCACTCCGCGTCGTCAGCCCGTCGACATCCTTTTCCGCTGGAATACGTTCGATGAGCGCGGCGCTGTCACGCCCTTCGGGCAACGGAAGCTGAAGCAGTATCCCGGATACCTTCGGGTCCGCTGCGAGTTCGTCGATGACGGTGGCGATTTCACCGTCCGGCGCCGACCCGGAAAGGTGACGGTGGAAATCCTCGATTCCCACGGCGGTCGCGAGCCTGCGCTTGCTGGCCACGTAGACTTGGCTGGCCGGGTCCTCCCCGACGAGAACCGTCGCGAGCCCGGGTACCGTTCCCGTTCGCTCACTGAAGGCGGATATGTTCGCGCGAGTCCTCGCGCGAACATCCGCGGCGAGCTTCTTCCCGTCCAGAATCAGCGCACTCATACAG
>NZ_JBSGUP010000367.1:0-8160 GCF_053607985.1 Streptomyces sp. NPDC055078 | reverse complement strand
GTGGACCTCGCCAAGGCCAGCTTCCTCAGCAACAACACGAGCAACATCGACGCCAATAAGCTGGCGCAGGGCGGCTATGAGATCCACACGACCTTCAACAAGGCGAAGGTCAACAAGCTCGAAGCCGCGATCAAGAAGGTCCAGAAGAAGAACATCGATCCGAAGAAGCGCCCCAAGACGGATACGCATGTCCAGTTCGGCGGCGCCTCGGTGGAACCCGAGACCGGGAAGATCGTCGCCGTCTACGGCGGTGAGGACGCGACCAAGCACTTCACCAACAACGCCAATGAGACCGGCGCCCAGGTCGGATCGACCTTCAAGCCGTTCGTCCTCGCCGCCGCGATGCGGGACGGGGTGCGCGACCCTCAAGGCGGAGAGGAGCAGTCGCTTGAGCAGCGCACGCCCGTCGACCCCGACAAGAGTGTCTACAACGGCAAGAACAAGCTGAAGATCAAGCGGTACAACGGCAGTGTGTGGCGCAACGAGGAGGGGAAGGAGTGGCTCCAGGTCAACGACGGCGATGAGTCGTACAAGAACATCAGCCTGCGTAAAGCCATGATCCACTCTGCCAACTCGCCCTTCGTGCAGCTGGGCATGGACGTCGGCATCCCCCAGGTGCGAGAGGCGGCCGAAAACGCCGGTCTGCTCAAGACCTCGCTCAACGGCTCGAACGTCCCCTCGTTCTCGATCGGTATCTCCACTCCGAGCGCCATCCGGATGGCGAGCGCGTACGGCACCTTCGCGGCCAACGGCGAGCAGCGGGACCCGTACTCCGTCACCCACGTCAAGAAGCGCGGAGACACCATCTACAAGCACCGGGACGAAGCCGTGGGCGCCTTCAACGCGAACGTCGCCCACAATGTGACCGATGTGCTGCGGGATGTCGTCGAGGACGACGAGGGCACCGGCAAGAATGCCCGGCTCCCGGGCCGTCAGGTCGCCGGCAAGACCGGTACGACCGACGGAAACAAGTCGGCCTGGTTCGTCGGATACACCCCGCAGCTGTCGACCGCCATCGACATGTACCGGCTGGACGACAACGAGAAGAACACCAATCGTGGCTTCCTGGAGATGTTCGGAACGGGCGGCCGGGACGAGATCCACGGATCGTCGTTCCCGTCCGAGATCTGGCAGAAGTACATGTCGGACGCTCTTAAGGGCGAGCCCGTGAAGAAGTTCCCGAAGCCGGAACCGATCGGCGAGGCCGTCTGGGGCGGCGGGGCGTCCAGCCCGGCCCCCACACCGACCGAGACGGAGACCGAGGCCGCCCCGACCAAGACTCCGACCAAGACCCCGACCAAGACCCCCACCTCCACCCCGTCCGAGACGTGCAACCCGGGTGGCCGGCGCTGCGAGGAAACGGGCGGCGCCAACGAGGGGAACGACGGAGGGCAGGACATCGGCGGCCTGATCGGTGGTGGCCAGTCCAGCCCTGCGACGACTCCGCCACCGACGAGCACGGAATCCAGCGGCGACAGCGGTGGCAACAACGGAAACGGCGGGAACAACGGAAACGACGGCGGGGGCTGGTTCGGAGGCGCGGGCGGCTAGGGCGAGCCGGGCGTCGCGGGCCGGCCGGGATCTGTCAGACACCGCCTAGCGCAGTTCCTTCGGATCGGGCGCTGTCAGGGCGAGGCCCCGCCGACCCGGCACCACCCGATACCTGACCCCACACGAGGGCCGCCGTATCCGGCGCACAGCCTGTGCACCGGATACGGCGGCCCTCACGGCGTCCCCGTCCCGTACGGCAGGATGTGCACCATGCCCAGCGCAGAAGAGACGAGCGTGTACGAGGACCGGCCGGATGTACGGCCCACCAGGCGGGATTCCGTCGCGGCGGCCGGAAGCGAACTGATCGGCGGTCCGGCCGGCCGCTGGGCACTGCGGACACGCGGCGGCTATCTCACCCCCGTACGGGTCGTGGCTCTGGTGGCCATCGGCATGTTCGCGCTGGGCATGGCACAGAAGATGCCCTGCTACAACTGGGCCTGGTTCCGGGGCGCCAGCTCCCAGTACACCCACGCCTGCTACTCGGACATTCCGCACCTCTATCTGGGGCGCGGCTTCTCCGAAGGGCTGATTCCGTACTTCGACCGGCTCCCCGGTGACATGGAGTACCTGGAGTACCCCGTGCTGACGGGGCTCTTTATGCAGGTCGCGTCCTGGCTCAATCTTGCCGGTGGCTCGCTCCAGAACCAGGAGCAGGTGTACTGGATGATCAACGCGGGCATGCTGATGGTCTGCACCGCGATCCTCGCCGTCTGTGTGGCGCGCACCCACCGCCGTCGCCCCTGGGACGCGCTCCTGGTGGCGCTCGCCCCCGCCCTCGCCCTCACCGCCACGATCAACTGGGATCTGCTGGCCGTGGCGCTCACCGCCGCCGCGATGCTGATGTGGTCCCGGGGCCGACCGCTGGCCTTCGGCATCCTCCTCGGACTGGCGACCGCCGCCAAGCTCTATCCCGTCCTCCTGCTCGGTCCGCTGCTCCTGCTGTGCTGGCGAGCCGGAAAGTGGCGCGAACTCGCCACCGCGGTGTTCGGTGCCGCGGCCTCCTGGCTGGTGGTGAATCTGCCGGTGATGCTGATGGCGCCCGAGGGGTGGAAGAAGTTCTACTCCTTCAGCGAGGAGCGGGGCATCGACTTCGGCTCCTTCTGGCTGATCATCACCCAGCGTACGGGCGAGTCGATCGAGGTCGACCGGGTGAACAACTCCGCGATGCTGCTGATGGTCCTGGCCTGCGCGGGCATCGCGGCACTGGCGCTGTGCGCTCCCCGCAGGCCCCGGTTCGCCCAGCTCGCCTTTCTGGTGGTCGCCGCGTTCATTCTCACCAACAAGGTCTACTCACCGCAGTACGTCCTGTGGCTCATCCCGCTCGCCGCCCTGGCCCGGCCGCGGTGGCGGGACTATCTGATCTGGCAGACCTGCGAGGTCATGTACTTCTTCGGGATCTGGCTCTACCTCGCGTACACGACAAGCAAGCAGCAGGGCCTGCCCCCTGAGGGGTACCAGGTGGCCATCGCCCTGCATCTGCTGGGCACGCTGTACCTCTGCGCGCTGGTCGTACGGGACATCCTGAAGCCGGAACGCGACGGCGTACGGCAGGACGGCTCGGACGACCCGTCCGGTGGTGTGCTCGACGGGGCCGAGGACGTCTTCGTCCTGGGGCCCGCGGCCGATCGCCCGCAGGACGTGACCGAGGGGCCGAAGGTGGAGTGGGGCTCGCCGCCTCCCGGCGCGGCGGGTGGCCGGCCGTAGGATCCGGCGGGCCACCCGCCCGAGGCGCCTTGCCGGTCCGGCACGAGCCGCCGCGATGACGCGACGACCACCGCACCACCGGATGCACCGGATGCACCGGAGGCTCCCCGTATCAGCCGGGAGTCAGCCGGGAGGCGGCCTTAAGAGCTGTCAGAAGCGCGTCAGCGGTCGACGAGGCGGTCGAACTGTGTGGTGGTGTGGCGCAGATGCGCCACCAGTTCGTCGCCGACCTTCGGCTCCTGGGCGTCGGCGGGCACGAAAAGGATCGAGACCTGCATATGCGGGGGCTCGGCGAACCAGCGCTGCTTGCCCGCCCAGACGAACGGTGAGAGGTTCCGGTTGACGGTCGCCAGACCGGCGCGGGCGACGCCCTTGGCGCGCGGCATCACCCCGTGCAGCGCCTTGGGGGCCTCCAGGCCCACGCCGTGCGAGGTGCCGCCGGCGACGACGACCAGCCAGCCGTCGGAAGCGGCCTTCTGCTGGCGGTAGCCGAAACGGTCTCCCTTGGCGACCCGGGTCACATCCAGCACGGAGCCCCGGTACTCGGTCGAGTCATGGTCGCCGAGCCACAGCCGGGTGCCGATCCGGGCGCGGAAGTGCGTCTGCGGGAACTGCTGCCGCAGCCGGGCCAGCTCCTGGGCGCGCAGATGGCTGACGAACATGGTGTGCAGCGGCAGCCGGGCGGCCCGCAGCCGGTCCATCCAGCCGATGACCTCCTCGACCGCGTCGGATCCGTCCGTACGGTCCAGCGGCAGATGGAGGGCGAAGCCTTCCAGCCGTACGTCCTCGATGGCTGCGGTCAGCTGGCCCAGGTCCTGCTCGGAGACTCCGTGGCGCTTCATGGAACTCATGCACTCGATGACCACGCGGGCGCCCACCAGGGCGTGTACGCCGTCGACCGAGGAGACGGAGCGGATGACCCGGTCGGGCAGCGGGACCGGCTCCTCGCCCCGGCGGAAGGGGGTGAGAACGAGGAGATCACCGCTGAACCAGTCCTTGATCCGGGCGGCCTCGTAGGTGGTGCCCACGGCCAGCATTTCGGAGCCGAAGCGGGACGCCTCTTCCGAGAGCCGCTCATGACCGAAGCCGTAGCCGTTTCCCTTGCAGACCGGCACCAGGCCGGGGAACTGGTCGATCACGGACTTCTGGTGCGCCCGCCAGCGCGTGGTGTCGACGTAGAGGGAGAGCGCCATGGCCGGCCCGGAACCTTTCTGGTGGCTGCGGTGTGTCAGGGGTGTGAGCGAGGCTTACGAGGTTACGGCGTGGGCGGCGGCAGCGTCAGCAGCGCGGCCCGCATCGGCGGTATGACGTGCTTCAGCGGCGCGACATATAGATGTCGAGCGCCTTGTGCAGCAGCTTGTTGAGCGGGAAGTCCCATTCACCGATGTACTCGACAGCCTCGCCGCCCGTACCGACCTTGAACTGGATGAGGCCGAAGAGATGGTCGGTCTCATCCAGGGAGTCGCTGATGCCGCGCAGGTCGTAGACGGTCGCGCCCATCGCGTACGCGTCGCGCAGCATCCGCCACTGCATCGCGTTCGATGGCCGGACCTCGCGGCCGATGTTGTCGGACGCGCCGTATGAGTACCAGACATGGCCGCCGACGACGAGCATCGTCGCCGCCGACAGATTCACGCCATTGTGCCGCGCGAAGTACAGCCGCATGCGGTTGGGATCCTCGGTGTTCAGCACCTGCCACATGCGCTGGAAATACGAGAGGGGGCGCGGCCGGAAGCGGTCGCGGAGCGCGGTGATCTCATAGAGCCGCTGCCACTCCTCCAGGTCCTGGTAGCCGCCCTGGACGACCTCGACACCCGCCTTCTCGGCCTTCTTGATATTGCGCCGCCACAGCTGGTTGAAGCCCTTGAGGACATCGTCGAGCGAGCGGTTCGCCAGGGGGACCTGATAGACGTACCGGGGCTGGACGTCACCGAAGCCGGCACCGCCGTCCTCGCCCTGCTGCCAGCCCATCTTCCGCAGCCGGTCGGCCACTTCGAAGGCGCGCGGTTCGATGTGCGTCGCCTCCACGTCCCGCAGCCGCTTCACATCCGGGTCCTGGATACCGGCCTTGATGGCGGGCGCGTCCCAGCGCCGGATGACCACCGGCGGGCCCATCTTCACGGAGAACGCGCCCTGTTGCTTGAGATGGGCGAGCATCGGCCGGAGCCAGTCGTCCAGATTGGGCGCGTACCAGTTGAGCACCGGCCCCTCGGGGAGGTACGCGAGATACCGCTTGATCTTGGGCAGCTGGCGGTAGAGCACCAGACCCACACCCACGAGCTGGCCGTTCTTGTCGAACCAGCCCAGATTCTCCGAGCGCCATTCCGTCTTCACATCAGCCCACGCCGGGACCTGGCAGTGACTGGCCGAGGACAGGGACTGGATATAGGCCAGATGCTGTTCTCGGCTGATGGTCCTCAGGGTCAGGCTCATGCGGGGCGCTCCTCGGCAGGTGTGTCCCCATGGATCAGGGGCTCCGGCTCTCGCGCCGAAGCCTACTGGTCCAGGGGTGCGCCCCGAATGGCCGCGTACGGCGCGTGGCTAGCCGATGACCCCGCCGAAGAGACCGCCGTGCGCCATTCCGAGGAAGAAGCCGAGGGCGGACGCGCCGAGACCGAGGATCAGCGCGAAGCGCTCCCGGGTCGTCACCGAGATGAATTGCCCATAGGCGCCGGTGAGGATTCCCACCAGACCCGACCATGAGCTGAGCAGATGCAGATGGTGGAACATCGCCGTGACGAAGGACAGGACGCCGAGCACCAGTGTCACCGCGACCAGGGTGTCCTGGAGGGGGTGGGGCTTGCCGTCGGTGGCGAAGAGGGAGACTGCGGAGGGCTGGGACTGACGTCGCATTGCCTGTGCCATGGGGCACCTCCTGGCGTTGCCGGAGCGCGGCGCATGGTAGCGCCGCGCACACCCGATGTGTACAGATTGCGGCTCCTCGGCACCGGATTTCAACCGGAAGCGCCTCTACGGGTACTCTGGACGGTCTGCACCGGTGTCTGCCCAGGCCAGAAAGCGATCGTCCGCGATTGTCAGTGGCCCCGGATACCGTTGCTCACGCATCACGACCCTCCTGCCACGGAACGACCGTGGCCGCTGAGTCCAAAGGAGGTGGGTTCCACATGCGTCACTACGAAGTGATGGTCATCCTCGACCCCGATCTGGAGGAGCGCGCTGTCTCCCCCCTGATCGAGAACTTCCTCTCCGTCGTCCGTGAGGGCAACGGAAAGGTGGAGAAGGTCGACACCTGGGGCCGTCGTCGTCTCGCTTACGAGATCAAGAAGAAGCCCGAGGGCATCTACTCGGTCATCGACCTGCAGGCCGAGCCTGCGGTCGTCAAGGAGCTCGACCGCCAGATGAACCTGAACGAGTCGGTCCTCCGGACCAAGGTCCTCCGTCCCGAGACCCACTGAGCACCTAGCTCAGAGGTCATCGGGTCCGAGTAGCAGCAAGCAGCCAGAAGCAATCCCCGCCGAGAGGTTCACCCATGGCAGGCGAGACCGTCATCACGGTCGTCGGCAATCTCGTCGACGATCCCGAGCTGCGCTTCACCCCGTCCGGTGCGGCGGTCGCGAAGTTCCGCGTCGCGTCCACTCCCCGCATGTTCGACAAGCAGACCAATGAGTGGAAGGACGGCGAGAGCCTGTTCCTCACCTGCTCGGTCTGGCGTCAGGCGGCGGAGAACGTGGCCGAGTCGCTTCAGCGCGGCATGCGCGTCGTCGTGCAGGGCCGTCTGAAGCAGCGGTCCTACGAAGACCGCGAGGGCGTCAAGCGCACGGTCTACGAGCTGGATGTCGAGGAAGTCGGCCCCAGCCTCAAGAACGCCACGGCCAAGGTCACCAAGACCACCGGTCGCGGTGGCCAGGGCGGCTACGGCGGCGGCCAGCAGCAGGGCGGCGGAGGCGGCGGCTGGGGCGGCGGCCCCAGTGGCGGCGGCCAGCAGGGCGGCGGCGGTGCACCCGCCGACGACCCGTGGGCCACCAGCGCGCCTTCCGGCGGTCAGCAGCAGGGCGGCGGGGGCGGCTGGGGCGGAAGCTCCGGCGGTTCCGGCGGTGCCGGCGGTTCCGGTGGCGGCTACTCGGACGAGCCCCCCTTCTAGAGGGATTCCTCTATGGGGAGCTTGCACTCCCACTTCTTGATCACACAGGAGAAACACCATGGCGAAGCCGCCTGTGCGCAAGCCGAAGAAAAAGGTCTGCGCATTCTGCAAGGACAAGACCGTGTACGTGGACTACAAGGACACGAACATGCTGCGGAAGTTCATTTCCGACCGCGGCAAGATCCGTGCCCGCCGCGTCACCGGCAACTGCACGCAGCACCAGCGTGATGTCGCCACGGCCGTCAAGAACAGCCGTGAGATGGCGCTGCTGCCCTACACGTCCACCGCGCGCTAAGGGAAGGGTGACCGAACCATGAAGATCATCCTCACCCATGAGGTTTCCGGCCTCGGTGCCGCCGGTGACGTCGTTGACGTCAAGGACGGTTACGCCCGCAACTACCTGGTTCCGCGAGGGTTCGCGATTCGCTGGACCAAGGGCGGCGAGAAGGACGTGGCGCAGATCCGCCGCGCCCGTAAGATCCACGAGATCGCGACCATCGAGCAGGCCAATGAGGTCAAGGCCAAGCTTGAGGCCGTGAAGGTGCGTCTGGCTGTTCGCTCCGGCGACGCCGGCCGTCTCTTCGGTTCCGTCACCCCGGCAGACATCGCCTCGGCGATCAAGTCCGCCGGTGGTCCGGAGGTCGACAAGCGTCGCGTCGAGCTCGGTTCGCCGATCAAGACCCTGGGCTCGCACCAGGTGTCTGTGCGTCTGCACCCCGAGGTCGGCGCGAAGCTCGGCGTCGAGGTTATCGCCGCCTGAGTGCCGCGATCGACTGAGTCAGCAGGAGGGGCCGCACCCACCG